>NZ_JBEZKW010000067.1:0-35234 GCF_040651795.1 Streptomyces sp. NPDC048361 | reverse complement strand
AAAGGCTCGGTTGGTGTTTTTGCTGGTCAGCGTTGTTTTGCCTGTTCAGTGCGGTGGGGTTAGTGGCTACGGGTGGGGCGTCTGTGTTGTTCGGCGAGGTGGTCGAGTTGTACCGCTTCGAGGGCGGTTTTGGTGAGGCGTTCGGTGCCGTCGTGGATGGCGGTGATGGCTGCTTGGCGGATGAGGCGGGTGAGGGATCCGATGCGGCCGGCGGTGCGCTGGTGGAGGTAGGCGGCGTGACGGGGGAGGGCGCCGGGTTTGTGGTGGGTGAGGTCGAGGGCGTTCTCGATGTCGGTGATGACGTCGCGGAAGGGTTGGCGGGTGCCGTGGCGGGCGGGGAGTGGGCCGCAGGTGATGAGGGTGGCGCGTCCGGCGAGCTGGGCGCCGCGGGTGCCGCTGAACAGGGGTGTGTCGGTGACGTTGATGCCGGCGTAGACGAACGTGGCGGGCAGGCGTTCGGTGAGGTCTTTGAGCAGGTCGGCGGCCTGGGCACCGGTGGTGGTGCGGGGGTTGAGGCGGTGGATCTCGTCGATGAGGACGAGTTGGACGCCGGCTTGGGTGTAGGTGTGGCAGACGGCGTCGGTGATCTGGGTCTGGGTCATGCGGGCGGCCACGGGGATGCCGAGGTAGCGGGCGAATTCGGTGATGAGGGTTTTCGCGGTGGCGCCGGGCGGGACGAGGACGTACGCCACGGGCGCCGCGCCGTGGGCTGATCCGGGCGGCGGCAGGTTCTTGCGGGTGTGGGCGAGGTGGCAGGTGCGGCCGACGTTGAGCAGGGCGGTGGTTTTCCCGGCTGCGGCGGGTCCGGTGACGATCAGGGAGGGCCGTGCGGTGGTGGTCTGGTGGCGGCCGAGGATCATCAGGGTGCGGACCTGGGCGGCGAGTTGGCTGATGGCGGGGGTGCGGATGGTGACGAACGCGGAGTGGTAGGCGAGGCGTTCTTCCGTGCTGCGGGGCGGGCCGCCGGGTCGGGGAGGTGCGGGCGGGTCGGTGGTGGCGAAGCGGTGCCAGCCTTGCCAGGTGGTCAGGGGCCAGGACGGCTCGGCCGTGTTGCCGCTGCCTGCGTCGGCGGGTGCGCTGGACGGTTGGTGCGCTGCGGGGCGGGGGCGGGTGTTCACCACTTGTCGGCTTCCTCGTATGCGTCGTAGAGCCCGAATCCGGTGGCCGCGGCGGGGCGGGTGTCGTCCTCGGGGAGGTCGTCGAGGTCGTCGATGCTCCCGTCCTCGCCGTGGTGCGCCGGCTCGCCGGTGATGGGGCCGGTGCCGTATCGCGGGTGCCGTGCGGCGGGAACCGGCAGCGTGGTGGCGCGGGCCAGGAGGGCTTGTTCGGTGGTGGTGGCGTGGCCGCTGTGGACGCGGCGCATGAGCTGGTCGAGGGCGTCGGCCAGGTCGGCCTCATGCTGCTGGCTGTCGTCGTGGTTGTTGTGGTGGGCGTGGGTGCGGATGTGCTGCCAGGTGTGGTCGTTGAACGGCTGGTGGACGTGGTCGCGGTGGATCCAGGGGATTTCGGTGAGCTCGCCGTCGGGCAGGCGGATCCAGATCTGGCGCACGTCGTGGGGGTTGTAGTGGATTTCCCATTTCCCGCCTCGGCCGGCGACGGGGGAGGGCTGGCCGCGGTACGGGGCGAGGAGATCGTGGTCGTAGGTGCGGTGGTGGATGGTGATGCCGGCGGGGGTGATGGCCTGCCAGCGCACGGGCAGCAGCTCGAGGTAGTCGCGGCCGGTCAGCGGGACGGGGACGTGCCCGGCGACGGCGACGAGCGCGGCCCACATCTGGTTCGGCGTGAGGGCCTTTCTCGGCATCATCGGGTGACGCAGGCCTTCGTGGGGCCGGTGGTGATAGTGCACCAGCCACTCATCAAGCAGGTCCTGGAGCTGGGCGACGCTGTAGCAGGCGTCTTTCTCGGTGTCGGGGCCGCGGCGGGTGACGTCGGAGCCGGTGTAGCCGGGCAGGTGCTGGCAGAACAGGGCGTTGATGGTGCCGAAGGTCCGCTCCACGATGCCTTTGGCGGTGGGGGCGCGGGGCGGGGCGGGCTGGACGCTGATGCCGAGGTGTTCGCAGGCGGCGGTGAACGCGGCGGAGACGAAGACTTTGCCGCGGTCGACGACGATCGTCTCGGGCAGGGCGACGGGCCGGGCCGCCGCGCCGGCCAGCCGCTCGTCGAGTGCGGCCAGCCGCTGGTGGGGGAGTGCGGGGGCGTGGTCCATGCGCAGGATGTCCGGCCAGGTCGGCCGGGCGGGGTGGGGGACGGCCATCTCCGCCAGCAGCAGGGCCGCATCCACGGCTTTGGTCGCGCTCGGGCACAGGACGGCGGCGAGGATGGCGCGGGTGGCGACGTCGATGGCGATGGTGAGTTCGGGCCGGGCCAGGCGCCCGTCGTCGAAGAGGGCGAGGACGTCCAGGCGGGTGGTATCGACCTGGACCTGCTCGCCGGGCCGCAGCGCAGTGGCGGGGGTGAAGGCCCGCCCGTCCACGCTCGCGGGCACCTGCCTCACGGGCCCGGAGGGCAGTTCACCGGGCCGGGCGAGATTGGTGACGAGCCGGTACAGCGTGGCCTGCGACGGCGCGGGCACCGTGCCGGGGCCGTGCCGGTCCTCCAGGATCTGGTTGATCAGCGGGAACAGGCCGTTGATGGTGCCGCGGGAGCGGGAGCGGCCGCGGCGGCGGCGCAGCGCCTCGCGGACGGCGGCGACGACCCGCTCGTCAGCCCGCCCGGTGGGGCTGGAAGCGCGCGTGGTGCGGTGGTCCAGAAGCCCCCACAGGCCCTGCTTGCGATAGGCGAGCCGCATGCGCTGCACCGTGGTGCGCGACACCCGGCCGAAGCCGAGCGCGGTCAGCTCCTCGGCCTTGGCCTGCTCCCGCTCGGCCAGCGTGTGCCGCTCGGGGTCGTACTGCTCCCGCACCGTCCCTTCGGGGCCAGGCCCGCCAGGCAGGCCGCATTCGACTTCCCGCACGTGCCGCTGCCACGCCAGTGCTTTCTCCCGCGCTGCGGCGGGGGCGGTCTCGAACAGTCCCCACTGCGGGGCGGCCTGGGGTGCGTCGGCCCCGATGACGGTGAAGCCGGGGTCGGCGAACAGGTGCCCGGCGAGCACGGCCTCACCGCCGCCGTCCGGGCCGACGAGGTGGATGTCCTGCCCGGAAAGGGCGACCACTTGCCACTTCACGCCGCGGAAGCGGACGTGAGTACCGACCTTCACGGCCGGCCGGGCATTGCGCCGCGCGCTCATCCGGCATCTCCCGTCTCGGGGCCGCTCCAGCCTCGCGGGCCGACGGGGACGCGTTCGTGCAGGGGCGTCTCCAGGCCGGCCGTCAGCTGGCCGTGCCACAGGGCGTGGAAGACGCACGGGAGGACCTCGATCGGGTCGCCGATTGCTTCTGCGCCCTCGATCAGCGGCCGCGGCCGCGTGAACGCCTCGATGACCGCCGCCATCAGGCCCAGGCGGCCGGCGTTGCGGGGGTGGCGGTAACCGGCCAGCCATTTCAGGTTGGCGGCCAGGACGTCGTCGAGCGGTGGGAGGCGCCGGTAGGTCCAGCCGATGTGCGCGCACGCCTGCGCCACCGCTTGGGCGGCTTTCACTACCCGCTCGCCGCCGGCCTCCGGATGGCTGGGGCAGTCGGCGAGCAGCGCGGTGCCGTCGGCACGGCGGGCGAAGAGCTGCGGCACCCAGGAACGCACCTGCCCGCGGGGATTACGCCACAGCAGCCGCACGGGCCGCCCCGCCAGGCCCGTCACGTCCGGGTCGCGGTCCAGGACCATCAGCTGGACACGCATCGCGTTCGACCCCGCGGCTACGTGCCGCCCGGTGGTAGCCGACCACCACAGGCCCGGACCCCAGCGGCGTCCCGGGACCACCGGGAACGCCGATACCGGCGGCAGTTCCTCGAACGCCACGGTCATGGCGGCATCCGCCCACCGCTGCTGGACCGCCTGCCCCACCGGGTCGAGGAACACCGCCTCGAACCCGCTGCCCTGGTCCACGGCCGCTCGCCCTGCCAGGCTCCTGGGCCGGGCCGCTCCTGTACTGGTCACCCGCGCCAGCCAAACCGCTCCCGCCGGCAGACGCCGCCGCTTTCAGTATTTCTGCCACGAACGAGTGCCGTATCAGCTAACAGCCGACCTGCCCGTCGGCGCATCGCTCTCAGCCGTCGTTCTCCTGCCTGCCCGCCGTCAGCATCTGGCTGAGCACCTCAACGGGCATGTCCACCCACCGGGCCACCTCCTCAAGCGGCACCCCGCCGTTCACCGCCGCCACCGCGGTCCGTTTCCAGGCGTTCTCGATCAGGCCGGCACTGTGACCGAGCCCGCACAGCAGCCGCCGGGCGACCTCGGCGGTCGGCCCGGTCTTCACCCCGCGCAGCTGCAGCAGCTGCTCCTCGGCGCTGTCGACAGCGCTGGTGATCAGCCTGCGCTGCTCGGCGGGCACCGCAGCCCGCCACATCGTCCCCGAACCGGGCGCCTTCTTCTCCTTGCGCAGTACCCGCAGTTGGCCGGCCATGGTCGAGCTCTGGTGTTCCTGGCGCAGCCACCACGGGTCATTGTCGTACCCGGGCGGCCCGCCAGCACCGCGGCGAACGCGGATGACGCTGCCCATCCACGCGATGAGCGGCCCGCCGTGGTCCGTCGCGGCCAGCGGCCCCAGCCATCCCCGCCCCAGCCGCTCACCGAGCCGGCGGCAGAACATCCCGTCGGCGGGAAGCGCCCGCGGCCGCCCGGCACCGCTGTCGGCCCACACCAGCTCGGCCATGGCCGGGTCCAGCAGCGCGTCGGCCACCGCCACCACCTCCGGGAAGACGACCGCGTCCCGCCCCACGATCCGCCACCCCTCCAGATCACCACCCGCATCCCCGCCCGCGACCTGGTGCAGGCGCCGCGGCCAGATCGTCTCCCGCTCCCACTGCAGGGCCTGCTCCCACCACCGGGCCACCACCGCCTGCGCCAGCGCGAACACCCGCTCCGGCTCGGCACCGGCCCGCACCGCCCGCCGCGCCACCGAGGCCCACCGCCGCTGCGCCGCCACCACCTCCGGCAGGCCACGCAGGTCGAGGTGCTCCAGCGGCTGGTCGGCGTCCGCGTCCAGCAGCCACCGCCCATGCCGAACACACGCCCGCTCCCACCGCGGCGCGTACCGGACCACCCGCACGGCCGTCCCCGTACGCCGGGCCGTGCACAGGCGGCAGCCGAACGCCACCGGCCCGGCGACCGTGCCGCCGGTCCGCCACGCCGCCGCCGGCACCCCGTTCTTTCCGGCCGACAGCTTGGCGTCCTGCTGTCCCCAGGACGGCAACGCCCGCGCCAGCATGTCTTCCTCGACGCCGCACAGGCTTGCTAGCAGCTGCCGTCCGGCTGCGTTCAGCAGTACCTCGGCGTCGGCCCGGGCGCCCCCACCGTCGTGTCCTGGCGGGTAGTTGCGCCACTGCCAGTACGACCGCAACGCTTTCGCTTCCATCCCGTAGCGGCTTGCGATACGGCAGATCAGCGACGAGGTCGTCTCCCCCTGCAGAGGAGCGGTCCGCAAAAGGCCGGGATGATGGGTCACTCCACCACGGTCTCGTGTTCGCCGATCCGGACGGGGCGATTTCGCAGTAGCCGTCCGGTCCTCGGCCCGTCGTCTGATTACTTCCCCGGGCCGTGGCCCTCCCTCTCGACTCGGACGTCGTTCAGCGGCCCCTCAACGTTCGCCACCTGGCTCCACCCGCTTGACCAGCGGCGCGTGACGTCTCGAACCCCAGTTGCGTGGGTGGCGGTAGCTGGCAATCCACCGCAGATTCGCCGCCACTGCTGGAGGTGGCTCGGCTTCTGGCGGGCCGGGTGCCGAACGGCGGCCCTTGACGATCACAGGCCGTATTTCACGCGCCCTACGCGAACCCCGCCTCCTACGATCACCTGGTACGACTGCTGGAGAGGTGGGAAATGCTTGAGGACGGGACTGCAGCAGCGACGCGGCTCGAGGGAGGCGCGCCGCTTCATGGCACGCTTGATGTCGCCGACCCCGGTGACTGGCTCGCGCTGGACGCAGGAGTGCGTGAAGTGGCCTGGCACCGCCCGAAGTTCCTGCCGAGGCGGGAGCACTCCGCCCCCCTGCCCGCAGACCTGACTCAGCTCGGCGAGTCTCAGCTCGCCCTCGCCCTCTGTCACCGCGACGGCAGGATCCGTCAGGAGGCGGTGCGTCAGTCGGTCCGACACCCCGGGCTGCTGCCGTTGGTCGTGATCCGCTGCGCCGATTGGGTCGGCCCGGTGCGCGAGCACGCCCGGCAGCTGCTGCGCGAGGCCATGAACGTGGACTCTGCCCTCGACCTCGCGCCGCTCATCCTCCGCGTCGGCCGCCGAGACAGAGGTGCCTTCGGCGTCGATGTGCTCGGCCAGATCCTGCGCCAGGCAACCTGCGGGCAGCTCGCTGTTCTCTTCTCCGACCCCGACCGCATCGTCCGGCGGTTCGCGTACCGGCTTGCCATCGAGGGCCAACTGCTCGATCCCGCTGAGCTGGCCCGCGCGGCCGCCGGGGACCAGGACACCGTGGTCCAGGACCTGTGCGCCACAGCGGCGCTCACGGCTCTGGGGGATGAGGGTGCCTACGAGGATGTACTGCCTCCACTGCTGTCCGCACGCAACCCGCGTACCCGTTCGGCCGGCGTCACCGCGCTGAGACGGGCGGGGCGGTCAGAGCAGGCCCAGCCGTTTCTCAGAGACCGTTCCGCGCTCGTGCGTGCTTGTGCCCGGTATGTCGTACGACAGCAGGGAGGCGACCCGGCGGCTTGGTACCGGGAGCGGTGCACGGTAGCGGACGACCCCGAATTGCCGCCAGGTGCGGTCATCGGGTTGGCCGAATGCGGGAACCGCGCGGACGCCGGGCTGCTGCGGCCGCTGCTCGTGCACCCGTCGGCCGGGGTACGGGCGCGAGCGGTGGCAGGGCTGCGGGCACTGGACTGCGTTGATGTGAAGCAGTTGCGGCCGCTCCTCGACGACCCTGCCGCCGGTGTCGTCCGCGAGGCCGCCGCCGCCCTGCTGCCCTCGGCCAAGGAACTGCCCGCCGACTGGCTATCGGAGCGCACCAGTTCCGAGCGGCCGCGGCACGTCCGCGTCGGCGCATTCCGGCTGCTCGACACGTGTGGCGGCATCGTGGCGCTACGGGCGGCGGTCGGTCTGCTCGAGGACCCGGACATGAAGCTGCGCACCTGGGCCGCCCAATCAGTGCAGCGCTGGCATCCGTCGCCGGACGGGCGGCGCGGCGACGCGGAGGTGGGTGAACTTCTCGACCGGAGCCAACATCTCTTCAGCGACTACATACTGCGCCGACGCAAGTGGGAAGCCGGGCTGGACATCGCAGGCGCCGGGCTCGCCGCCCCGTGAAAGTTCAGTAGTCGAGGTCGAGGTAGTCGATGTCGTTGAGGGTGACATCGGAGAGACCCAGAGCGCGGCTGCCGCCATCCTGGAAGTAGGTCTCTTTCAACCCTTCGGCGATGATCTGGCGCATCTGCTGGTCGCTGGCACCGGTGTTGCGGGCGTCGAAGAGGCGTTGCGCGTACGCCGGGGGGAGATGCACGGTGAGTCGGCGGAAGCGTCCGTCGTCGGTGGTGCCGATGGGCGCGGTGTACCCGAAGCGGGCCCTCGTCTCCACGGTGATCCCGGTCGCGGTGGCGGCCTGTTTCTGCCGGCGTTTGCGGACCTGGGGCTGCCAGCGCTGCCGGACCGCGTCGTTGATCTTGGCGGCGACGTCGGGGCGGGCGTGTTTGCGGGCGCCGCGCCGGTAGCGGTTGACGGAGTCGGCGGTGACGCCGATCTCGCGTGCGACGGCCTTCGCGCTGCCCAACTGCCGGATCAGGTAGCCGATCTGACTCTTCAGCGTCTTCGGCGGCTGGCGGGTGAATGCCTCCCGGTCGGCGCGTTCGATCGCGTCGTCGATCTCGCCCACCGGTTACTCTCCTTCGTCCAGGACGGCGTCGCCGCCCTTGATGTGCCGTGCCGGGTTGAGTCCCTGCTCCATCAGGCCGACCGCCCACAGCATTGTCTGGACACCTTCCAGCTTCGCCAGGCCCGGCGTGGGCCCGAGGCGGAACCCGCCGGGCTGCGGCTTACCGGACGCGGCGTACGGCAGGAAGTCCAGCGGGCTGTCGCCGGGGCTGGGGTAGACGACGCAGTCGGAGAGGACGGCGAGCGGGTACAAGCCCGTCATCTCCGCCATCTTGAACAGCTTGCGGTGCATGTTGATGCGGGCCTTGCTGATGACGGCGGCGCGGATGTCGGGGCGCCAGGTCGGCCGCTGAAGCGCCGGCCACCGCTCGCCCTCCTTGTACTTCTTGCCTTGGGGGCGCTCGCGGAACTTGCCGATGCCGCCCTTGACGGTGGCCTTGATGGCGGCGAGGACGGCCGCCATCGCGGGGTCGGCGTCCTTGTGGCGCTCCATCGCGGCGAGGAAGACGCGGTCGTCCAGGTCCTTGGTGACGCCGAGGTCGGCGAGGGTGTCGACGTACGCCTGCTTGAGCCGGTCGTGCCACGGGTCCAGGTACGCGCCGGTCTCCCGGCGCAGGTACCCCTCGATCGGGGCGACGTTGTGGCCGAGTTCCTGGGCGTAGGCGACGGTGTGTGTCTGGTACCAGGCAGGCCCGGTCGGCCGGGTGCCGTCCGGTGTGAACGGCGAGGGCAGGCGCGGGTCCACCTCGACGTGGGAGAGGTCGACCAGCCAGGAGCCGGGGATCTTCGGGTTGAACGCCGGGGCGTGGAAGTGGTCGGGCTCCGACAGCCCGACGACCAGGCGGGCCGCGGCGGCGAGGAAGGCGGTGTTGAGGTCCAGGCCGACCGCGTACGGCAGCGTGCACTCCTCATCGCTCAACAGGTCCACCGGCCGCACCCACTGATACGCCTCCTCGTTGAGGAAGCCGCCGCTCCAGCCGCTGTCGACGACGACGGGGTGTTCGGGGGTGGCTTCCGGCGGCGCCGGGTCCATCGGCTCCGTTCCGAGTGAACCGGGGTTGTGGCCGGGCACCCAGTTCCCCGTCTGCGGGTCCTTCACCGCGCGGGTGGGCGGGCGCAGCGCGGTCATCAACTCCAGCCCGGACACGGCGGTGGAGCCGCGCGGGGTGATGACCCGAGTCGCGTACACGCCCAGGACGCGGGCGATGTCGGCCGGCTCCATCTCCGCAACGCCGGGCCAGGACCGCTCGTCCAGGGCATCCCACGACAGGACCGCCAGCTGCACGCACTGCCGCTCGCGGCCCTGGACCTTGCGGTAAATCCTTGCCCACGGGCCGAACCCGCGCTGGGTGAGCCGCCACTTCGCCTTCACCACTTCCTTGACCACCGGGTGGTCCTCGGGCAGGCGCAGGGAACGGCGCTGCTCGTGGCCCTCCAAGCGCTCGGGCAGTCCGAGCTTCACGGCGGCCGCCGCGGTGAGGACGATCAGCGGGTCGCTGTCCTTGCCGTTGCGGTGCAGGCGCGGCGCACCGAGCCCGGACTCGCGCAGCGTCCACTCCACCAGCTCCACCACGCTTGTCGCCGGGCAGTCGAGCACGATCCCACCGACGCCGTACGCGGCCCCGTCGCCGTCCAGGACCGCAAGCGGACCGTGCGGGAAACGCGGATCGGCTGCCGGCTGCGCCGCCTTCGCCGCGGCCGGACGGCGCGATGCCACGGCCGGCCGGGCGGCGGGACGCGCGGGCCCCGCTGCCGGGGCGGCGGGAGTCTGCGGGGCGTCTGCCGTCTCCACCGCGGACGCAGCTGGTCCGGCCGCCGCCGCCGATGCGGCTGGCTGCGATCTCTCGGTTTTGTGACAGTGGAGTGAGAGACAGCGTGGCTTGGGGGTGTTGGTGCTGGTCGGGGGTTGTTTCGGGGCTGTGGGGTCACTGTTCTGGAGGTGAGAGTTCCACGGGGCATCGCTGTGGTGGAGCGTTATCGCGGGAGGGGTGATGCTGTCTCAGTTTCGTGAGTTCTGATCCGCTGGCCGATGGGTGTTGGTGTGCTCAGGGGTGTGGATCAGGGAGAGCAGGATCCGGACCCGGTAGGGGCGGGTGGTGGTTCGAGTGGGGCTTTGCCGGCTGTGTCGGTTCGAGCGTTGCGAGGGCCGGCGGTGCGCCGTCTGCTGGCCCTGCGGCGGGAGGGGAAGCTCACCACCACGCGGGTGAGGTCGGCGGCGGACGTGTTGGGGGTGCGGGAGCGTGCGGTGTGGCGGTGGCTGGCGTCTGCGGAGCGGGACGAGGCTGCGGCCCGGGCACAGGGGGAGCGGGCTGCGTATCCCGGGCGGTTCACGGTTACGGATGAGGTTCGGGCTCTGCTGGGGCTGTGGAAGGGGAACGTCGCGGCGGTGCATCGTGAGCTGACCGCTCGCGCGGTCAGGGGTGAGGGGGAGCCGCCTCCGTCGATTCCGACGCTGCACCGTGCGATCCGCCGGGACCTGACGCCGGGGGAGCGGGCCGGGCTCGCGGGAGGGGAGCGGGCGGCGCGCAAGCACGATGTGTTCCTGGCCCGGCCGCGGGGTTGGCGCAACCAGGCATGGGAGAGCGACCACATGCAGGTCCCGGTGCTGGTCGACGTCGACGGCACCGCCCGCAGGCCGTGGATCACCTGGTTCACCGACTGCGCGACGAACGCGATCACGGGTGTCGCGGTCACGCCGGGGGATCCGTCGCGGGAGTCGGTGCTTTCCGCGCTGCGCTCCGCGGTCCTGCGCGAGGAGCCTTACGGCCCGTTCGGTGGCCTGCAGGAGAAGGTGCGTGTGGACCGCGGCAAGGACTTCCTGTCCAGGACGGTGACCGCCGTGTTCGATCTCCTGGACGTGACGGTGGAGGACCTGCCCGCCTACACCCCCCACCTCAAGGGCACCGTGGAGGGACTCAACCGGGCGGTGGAGAGTATGTTCCTGGCCGCGCTGCCCGGCTACGCCCGCCAGCCGCGGCCCGGTAAACGGGCTTCCCGCCCTAAGGACGAAGTGCTGCTCGGCTTCGAGGACTTCACCGGCCGGCTGCTGGTCTGGACTTCGTGGTGGAACACCGAGCATCACCCCGCGCCCTTGCGGGGAAAGACTCCGCTTGAGGCGTGGCAGGAGGATCCGACCCCGCTGCGGGACGTGCCCGCGGCAGATCTGTGGACGTTCACCCTGGAGGACGCCGGCACTCGCTCGCTGACCACCCGCGGAGTCCGCTTCAGAAAACGCGACTATGTGGGGCCGTGGATGACTGGCCAGGCCGGGATCCAGGTCCGGGTCCGCTTCATGCCCCACCACGACCACCGCATCGAGGTCTACCACGCGGCCACCGGCCGCTACCTCGGTCCTGCGGACCTGGCCGATCAGGCCACCGAGGAACAGGTCAGCGCCGTACGAAGAGCGCGGGCCGCTCGCTCCCGCCGTCTGAAGAAGGACCTGGAGGCTTCCCAGCGCGAGCGCTACGCCGCCGTGAACCAGCCCGAGGCGCCCCGGCGGCTCGGCGCGCTGACCACCGTGCAGGCCGAAGCCGAACTCGCCCAGGCCGCCGGCACCGACCTGTCGGATCTGGCGATGCCGGACCTCATTCCCCCCGCGGCGCCCCCGGACGACTGGCGTACCCCGCCTTCCCTCGTCACCCGGACCGCGCCCGGCCGGCCTCCTCCCGTTCCGTCCGAACCTGCCCCCGGGCGCCCGCCCGGACTGGCTGAACAGACCACTGAAGACGGAGATGCCTCGTGACCGCGGCCACCTACCAGTACGTCGACCTGCCCGATGCGTCGGTGGTCACCACCCGGGCCCTGCTCACCGCCCGGGACAACATCACAGACACCGTCGCCGCCCGCGCGATGATGTGCATCCACGGCGGCGCCGGCTTCGGCAAGACCCTCGCCGTCAACATCTGCTGCGCGCACTCGAACCGCACGAGGACGTCCGCAAGATCACCTTCCGGGCCCGGCCCACCGCCCGCGCGGTGCGCTACGAGTTGTTCACCGCGCTCGACCTGGCCGGTGAACCGCCGCGCCACCCCAGCGAGTTCGACCGCCTGCTGAAAACCGCGCTGGCCGAACGCCCCCGTACCTTCCTCGTCGACGAGGCCCAGTGGCTCAACGGGGAGGCGTTCGAATACTTCCGCTACCTGTGGGACGAACCCTCAACCCAGCTCGCGGTCATCTTCGTCGGCGGCGAGGGCTGCCACACCGTGCTGCGCCGCGAACCGATGCTGTCCTCCCGCATCTTCATCTGGCAGCACTTCACCCGCCTCACCCCCGGCGAGGTCCTCGAGGCCATTCCCCTGTTCCACCCCATCTGGGCCGGTGCCGACCCCGACGACATCACCTTCGCCGACCAGCACGCCGCACATGGCAACTTCCGCGCCTGGGCCCAGCTGACCGCCCACACCCGCATCGCGCTGGCCCGTACCGGCCGTCCGTGTGTCGACCGGGACCTGCTGCGGTGGGCTTTCAGCCGGCTGGGCGGGGCGGCATGACGGGCTCCGCGGGGGAGGGGCGGTATCTGCCCCGGGTGGGAAGCGGACAGACCCGTATGACGGGAGATGAGGGCCGTGGGCCTGTTGGACCCGATCAATCCCCTCGGTGAGAGCGGCATCGATGTTCTGGTGTGCGGAGCCGTCTGTTCCCGGCGCCCGGATCCCGGGACGCTGCGCACCGAGGGCCGTCCGCCCTGCACTGTGGTCCTGGACCGCGAAGACGACGTGCGCTTCACCCGGACCGCTCTTGCCTCGCACACTCCGGCGGCCGGCCGGATCGTGGTCCACCCCACCGTCGCCTCGGGTGACCGGCTGCTGTGGCATGACATTCTCTGGGCGCTGGGTACACGATGCGCGGCCCGCCTGTCCCGGGAAGAGGGGGAACGTGCCGTCCGCACCGCCCTGGACGCCACGGGCCCCTGCCAGGTGACGGTCCTGCGCGCTCACAGGATCGGGCCCGGTCTGTGGGCAGACCTGGTTCACCTGCACCGCACCACCTGTGCGGACCTGGTGCTCGTGCACCACGCCGAACTGCCTGACGGTCTCGCACATTTGCTGCGTCACTGCGATTACCGCATCGTCGACACCTTCGCCGGGATGGCGCAGCTGCACCCGCCGGCAACCGTGTCCCCAAGGCCCTGACCTGGGGGAGCGGCCGAGGCGCTGTGACGTCATGCAATGAAACAACGATTCGTTGTTTCATTGCGCACTGCGATAGGATGGCTGCATGACAGCTGATGCTCAGGACACCTCCCGCAGGAGACTGTCCGTGCTCGCGGAGGATCCCACCGCCGCCTGGGCTCCGGCGCACCGTCTGGAGCAGGACGCGGCACTGCTGGGGCGACTGCTGATGGCCGCAGCCAACCATCAGCAAAGCGCCGGGCAGCACCCGGACGTGGCAGCCGATGATGTCGGCGCTGGGCTGCGCCTGTTCGAGGACATGCGCGGGGCGTTGGACCGGCTGGAGACCCAGGTGGTCATCGAGGCCCGCCGCCGCGGCATGGACTGGCGGCAGATCGCCCAGCATCAGGGCCTGAACTCCTCCCAGGCCGCCTCGCAGCGTTACCAGCGCCTGATGACCCGTCTTGAAGAAATCCGCCAGGGCGTCCGGTAAGGGAGCAGAGCAGAAGATGACGGACCAGCCACAGGAGTTGTTCACCGCCGTCGATGCGTTGCTCGCCGCCGTCGATGACGGCAGTGTGCTGCCCTCTCCGGACGAACGGGTCAGGCTGCGGGAGGCTGCCGGGCTGACCCAGGCTGCTGTTGCGCAGGCCCTCGGGGCGCGGGTTCCCAGCATTGAGGCATGGGAGGCAGGCCGCGCCGAACCGAAAGCCGAGCGCCTTGAGGCCTACCGCAGACTGCTCGAAGGCCTTGCCCGGCGCTATCCCGCGCCCGCTGCGCCGTCCGGCAGCAAAGACGCTGCCTCCCAGCCGCAGCCGGACAAAGGCGCCGGCGCACCGGTCGCGCCGCCGACGCTGCCGGCCTCGGCCGCGGCACCGTCCCGCCCGGCAGCGGGCAGCAGCAGGAGACAGCCGTCGGGACGTTCGGGGGTAAAGAGGGCCGTCCTCGTCGAGGACACGGCCGCGGCCATGGATCCGCGGTTTGCGAACGGGCCGCTGGCGGTCGTCGACGTCGACGCCGAGGGCCAGGTGCTGGCGTACTGCGTCGGCGGCCTGGTCCTGGACGTGCCCGCCAAGTCCCTGCCAGCCCTGGTGGAGTGGACGTTGCGTGAGGCGAAGCTCGGGGCGCCGAAGCTGTCCGGGCCGGGCAAGGACGCCGACCCGCTGATCGTGCTGACCGGGGCCGCGCTGGAGCGCTACGGCCTGCCCGTGGCCCTCACCGACGAAGAGCGGCTCGCCGGGCGGATCCCGGAGGGTCACAAGGTCATCAAGCAGCTGGTCCGCGCGGAGTGGCAGCTGACCAAGCGCGGGTTCGGGCCGTGGGCGCGGATCTACCGCCCCGCCAAGGGTTCGGAGCGGGCCTGCGTGCAGCTGTGCATCCCGTCGTGGCAGGCGCTGGACACCCGGCACTGGGGCGAGGCCGGGCAGCTTCCGACGGCGGAACTCGCCCGTGTCCTGGGCGTGTACGCGTCCCGGGTGATGACGCCGCGCGGGTCGACCGCGGTGACCGGGCTGGAGCTGATGACCGCGCTGCACCCGCCGACCCGCGCCTCCGAGCCGGACGCCGACGGTAAGCGGCACTCCGAGCGCAACCCCGGCTCGCTGGGCAAGGACCCGGTCGACCCGGCGCCGTGCGAGGCCCCCGACGGACACCCCCTCCTGGCGGACCTGCCGCGCTTCCACGTCCGCGGCCCCGGGGAGAAGCTGTTCGAGGAGGCGTACGACTGGGCACGCTCGCTCACCGACGCCGAATGCCTGCACCGCAACCTGGTCGGCATCGACGTGAACATGGCCTTCGCCGCCGGAGCCAACGGCCTGGTCGTCGGCCTGGGCGAGCCGACGCACGTCAAGCAACCGGTGTTCGACCCGAAGCTCCCGGGGAGCTGGCTGGTCGACCTGTCCCATGTCGACCTGTCGAGAGTGAAGACCGCCAAGGACACGTGGGCGGACCTGGACGGCTCGCTGCTGCCCAGCCCGTTCACGCCGAAGGGCGACCGTCCGGAGGGGCCGGCTTGGTATGCGACGCCGACGGTGGCGTACGCGGTGGAGCTGGGCTACGAGGTGCGCCCGGCCGAGGCGTATGTCCGGTACGAGAACGGGCGTTACCTGGACGGCTGGTACAACCGGCTGCGTGACGCCTACCTTGCCACAATGGCCGACCTCGGTGTCGACGCTGGCCTCGCTCCGGCCGACTTCCTGGCGGCGATGGACGGCTACAAGGCCCGCGACCCGGAGCTGGCGATCGTCACCACAGCGATCAAGGCGACTGTCAAGGGTGGCATCGGCAAGCTCCGCGAGCGGCCCCGCGGCGAAGGGTGGCGGCCGGGCGAGCCATGGCGCGCCCTGTCCCGCCCTACCTGGCGGCCCGATATCCGTGCGGCGGTCATCTCCCGCACCCGGATCAACCTGCACCGCAAGATCGTGAAGCATGCGGCGTTCACCGGGCAGTACCCGGTCGCGGTCCTCTCGGACTGCGTCGTCTACGCGGCTGACGGTCCCTCGCCGCTGGACTTCCTGCCCTACCGGGACGGTAAGCCGCTGCCCGGCGGGTTCAAGCTCGGCGTCAACCCGGGCCTGGTCAAGCACGAGGGCACTCAGAGCGTGTTGTGGGGCGAGGAGGTCCGCGAGCGGTTCGACGCGCCGGAGCTGAACCTCGCCCGGTACATCAAGGACGGCACCGTCACCGACGTCGACAACGGAGAGTAGGAGAAGGCGACGATGAGCCTGTTCGGGGACGGCCTGGACGCCGCGGTGCAGAAGGCGTTCACCCGCCCGGCGCCCAAGTCCGCGGGCGCGCAGATGCGGTACTTGGTCAAGCAGCTGGGGGGCACCAGGGCGGTCGCCCAGCTGCTGGGGATCTCCCAGCGCACCGTCGAGCGGTATGTCAAAGGCCAGATCAAAAAGCCCCGTCCGGACCTCGGCACGCGCCTGGAGCGCGAGGTGAAGAAGCGGTGGCAGCCGCAGATCCGGGCCAAGGCCCGCGAGAAGGCGGCCAGCACCGGCGGCATCGTCATCGACACCCGGGCCCGCATGGGCTATACCGCGCCGATCGGGTCGACGGACCAGGACCGCATCCGGCACCTGACCGTCGCCCTGCCGCCCCGCTACGCCGCCCGCCTCTTCGAGGCCCAGGAGGCCGGTGCCAGCGACCGCGAGCTCAAGGAGATCGCGGCCGAAGCGCTCAAGGAGGTGTACTTCCAGGACGGCGGCCGCCGCGCCGGAAGCCTTGAGGAGGTGCGGTTCACGGACGTGGAGCACTTGGAGTTCGACCTGTAGCAGCCGCCCGTCCATCGTCCAGGAGCTCTCCTGTGATCCGGCTACCCGACCACATCTCCGGCCACCGCGAGCCCGGTGACCGAGGCGGCCAGCGGGGTGCCGTCGACTTATAGCTCCCGGGAGGGAGGGGTACAGAGCGCAAAGCGCCCTGAGGCCGACGCCAAGACGGCAAGCCCGAACCGGCCGGCACGCCGTCGGCCGTACACCGGAGCCACGAGCCTCGACAGGCATCCCTCCTCGTTGGAGGGAACTCGACGACGCATGCCCACAGCTGTGCGGTGGAGCTGGATAGCGTCCTGTCCGGCTGTTTGCGAGCATTCACACCATGCCCGCCTCGTGAGCATGGCGATGCCGCGGTCCGTTGGGGCACCGGGGCATCACTCCCTGCGGGGCGCCTTGCGTACTCGTCAGCGTCGGGGCGGGAGTTGGATCGCGCCGAGCCATGCGGTGAGGGCGAGCTTCGCCAAGTCGGTGGCCAACGCGCTCTCGCCGAGGCAGAAGCAGACGATCGACGCGGCGACGGCCGTGTTGCCGAGCCAGAAGAAACCGGCCCGGCTGTAGGCGCGGAGCGCTCGGGCGGCCTCGGCGCGCTTGGCTCGGCGGCGAGCGCGCCGCAGTTGCTTGGCCATGAGCTTCTGGCGGGCGATCTCGCGCTCGGCGGCCGTGATGAGGGCGTCGTAGGCGGGGAGCTCCGGGGTGTGGCCGCCGGGCTGGGGGATGCTCGTCATCGGGGTTGTCCTTGGTGTGGTGTGGCAGGTCCCGTCGCCCGGGGTTCTCCAGGCTGGCCGGGCGGTCGGTGCCGGTCCGTTGCGGTCCGGTACAGACACCACGAGGGCCGGAGACCTTGTGTTGGGTCCCCGGCCCAATTCGTGTCGCAACTAGTCAGACCCCCCGTGGCTGGCTCGTTGCGAGCGACATCACCGCGCGTCGCGGATATCCGTTGGCTGGGCAGTCCCTCCATGCCCGGCCCATGCCAGCCTGCGCTCGTTGCGGGTCGTGCCGCCTTGCCTCAATGCCAACCACAGCTGCTGGACTGGGATGGCGACACTGATCGCCACCCCGTCCTTGAGTCGTGCAAGTGCCCTGGCGAGAGTCACTACGACTCCCGCGCACCAGAGCTTGAACCTGTCCACCATGAGCGAACCCTTCACCTAGTCCGGCCTCCGGAAAGAGCGGGGAACTGTCCCGCCCCCTGGGCGCGCGGACCACCAGAGCTGGTGTGCCGCGCACCCTAGGGGCGTTGTTCGCCGTTAGTCCGCGACCGCGAGGCCGAGCCGCGCCAGGGCGCCTTCCGTCCGGAGCTTCCGCCGCGCCCGCCAAACCGCCTGCCGGACGTTAGATGCCGTCATCTCTCCGTCAAGCTCCGACATGGCCGCCGCAACCTCATTGGCGCTCAAACCGTCGAACTTCGTCAGGACGAACGCCGTCAACTCCTGCTCGGTCAGTTCGGACCGCAAGCTCTCGACGTACCGATTCATCTGCTGGCGCTTATCGACCCCGAGATCACCGAACGCGTGGTCCTGCTGCACCAGGGACATGTCCTCGCCCGCACTGATCTCGTGCTTGCGAGTCCTGGCCAGCTGACGGTAGTAGTCGATCGCCTCATTGCTCGCGACCCGCATAAAGTAAGTCCGGACGTTGTCGACCGGCCCGTTCTTCAACGTGTTGTATACCTTCAACAGCGCCGCGTTAAAGACGATGCGCGGCCCGAAGCCATCCAGGCGTCCGATCACCCGTCCCGCATAGCGACGCAGATCCGCCTGATGGGCAATCACATACGCCCACTGCTCCCTGGACTCGGGCGGCAGCCCCTCCTCGGAGCCGAGAGCCCCAAGCACCTCAGACGGAGGGCTTTGATGGGGGACCCTCACCCCTGGGATCTTCTTCTTCACGCTCGGGTTGTCCCTCTCAAATCGTCGACGGATGACGGGCGGCTCCGCCGCGGACAGGAAGTGCGAGAACCGATCCGGGCCCGTACACACCACACGCGCTGGGACCTTTACGTGTTAGCAAGCAGAGTTGTGACCCGCATCACACCCTTCGGGCCGGTCCCGGCGAGCCTGCCGATCACGCTCTTGGACGCCCCCGTGGCGGACTGAGCACTAAAAGTCCACGCAGCCGCGGACCACGGGCCACGGCCCCTGGCCTTCTCCGTCACCGCAGGTCAGGGCGGCCACACACTTGCCTTCGAGAGCGGGATGTCCCGCATCCGCGTGCCCCGCAAAGCCCTGGAAAACCACGGACCCGGCCCTTCGCCGTGCTGGCCGACTGCTCCCGCGCCATCCGTAGCCACCTGCGGCGCCGACACCTCCATGCACGCGACAGCCGGACAGAGGTGAGGGAGCGTCGGGCCCAGGGTGGGCGGCCGCGCAGTTCTCCGGCTCGACGGGCGCGGCGCCGGAAAGGGTGGAGGGGGCCGTGGAGGGCCCTCCGCGGCCCCTCACGTACTTCCGTGCGCGCCGGCCTCAATCGCCGCTACTGCGACTCGACGTGTCACAGCCGTCACTGGCGCCGCGGCCAGCGCGGCTCGGCGGCTTTGATGGCTCAGGAGTTTTCCGCGCGGCCGTTGCCTCGGGCAGCGCCTAACGCTGTATGGGGCTTGCGTGGATGGTGGGCAGCGCTGGTTGGTGAAGACCAGGACGAAGGCAGTCGGTGAGGTCTGGCCCGGATATCTTCAGGGGGCCTGTGGCTGGGTGGTTGAGTCCTGGCGGTTAGGCTCGGGTTGGCCCCGGCCCTCCTGATTCAGGACAGGACGCGGAGGGGTCCGTGCAGGTCGGCATCCACCCCGAGTCCGGCCTGTACAGCGAGGCGCTCCGGGCCCGCCCCAAACCAGTCCGGGGCGTCTCCCTGCTCCGGCCGGATCCCGAGAGGCCCCTCAATCCGCGCCCGGCCACCGGCTATCCCCATTCGAGTCCGAGCTCGGCAAGCGCGGCACTGTCCAGGGGCGGTTTTTCTGGTCAGTAGGTCGTGGTTTGGCCTGGGCTGATCAGTTTGGTTTCTGGTGGTGGTAGTGCTTCAAGCCCTGGTGCGACGGCTGGGTGGCAGGGGAGATGAGCGCGTGGGCTGCGTGCTGAGCTGCCACTTGGTCAGGTCGAGTGAGCATTGGTCAGCTGTGGTCAGTTTGCCCGAGTGGTGATCAGTTTCGTTGAGTGTTCTTATGCGCTGGTTGTGGTGTTGATGTTGGCTCTGTACGGGGCGGTGTCCATGCCTCGTGGAGTTCAGTCGCGGAGCGGACCGGGGCTGCGGTCAACGTCGTGATGTACCTCGAGGCCGTTGGAATCACGGCTAGGCTCGCCCCGCAAACTGAGGCAGTTCTCGCTGTGGCAGTACACCAACCGGCAAGGTACGGAGCGCAGATGGATGTGGGATCGGTGCTCGGGAGCATAGGCCGAGCGGCGGCCGGGGCGGGCCGACTGGTGTGGGCAGTGGCAACCGCACCGACCACGGGAACCGAGGATGACGTCCACTCCAAGATCGACAGTCTTGAGGAGAAGATTGAGAACGAGGTGCCGGAGGAGCTGCGGGACCGGGCATGGGGTCTGGTTCTGAACGCGCTGTACTGGGTTCCCCAGGAGATCGATCAGCTGGTGGAGGGACGACAGAAGCCCGATGACGATGAGACCGAGGGTCCGTCGGCCAGGTACTGATGCCGGGAACCGGCGAGCCTGAAGGGCAGGTGTGCCGATCCGATGCTGGTGCGTGCGGAGAGCTGCGTGCGGCGGATGGCTCAGGTGATCGCGGCGGAGGATGCAGACGGCGGTCGTGCGTGCGCAGGGCAGGAAGAAGTCGGCGGAACTGGGGCCGGCGGAGACGAACGGCATGGCAGGACGGCACTCAGTCTGGAACCTGGCCTCTGCCGGGCAGAAGCTCTGGCCGACGGCAACCGAACTACTCCCCGCCCGAAAGCCAGGACTGGAGCTAAGGCAGTGATGGCCGGGTTCGGTCCGCACGGCGTCGCGGTGACGGACCGGACCGCCGCCAGTTCTACCCCGAACCGCCCGGCCCCTGAGGTAGATCTGCCGGACACGACCCCCACGTAACAGCAGTGGTGGAGCGCCCTCGGTAGCCACGTCGCGTCGGTCAGGCCGGGCGGTCTACTTCGCCAGCGCAGCGAGCGCCGGTCTTGGCACGCTGTTCGGCTGGCCAGTACGGGGGCGGGTCACAGGCTGTCGGCCCATGTGGGGACGGGGTGGCTGTGGACGTCGCCGAGTGCGATACGGAGCGGACTGAGGAGGCGGTGAGCGAGGCTGGGAGAGAGGTCTTCGAGGGCGAGGGCCGTGGCGGCGAAGCACACAGTTTTCTGTTCGTCTGAAAAGTTCCGTACGCGCTTGCCATGGATGCGGGCTGCTCGGCCCAGTGCTGCTTCTGTGTGCTTGATCAGCGCGTTCTTCAGCGTGGCTCGGTCGGTGGTCCTGGCGAGGTCCTGGGCCTCGTACCACGCTGGATCTTCGCGATCGGTCGGCCACGCCTTGTTGTAGGAGCGGCGCAGGGTGAGGACTTCGTCCCACGTCAGCGTTTCCAGTCGGGTGAGCAGTGCTGCCGTTGTTCGTCCTTGAGGACCCAGCGCCCACCAGGCCGGTACTCGGAACCAAATTCTTTGGCCCCACGTTCGTCCGGAGCGTTCCTCGTCGTCGTTCGGGACGAGACTGACGATCCACAGCCCGAACGGAATCTCGGTCGCGAAGGGCAAGTAGTTGGCACCTGATGCATGTGGTGCCGCGTGGTGCCATGGCTGCTTGCGGCGCCGCAGCGGCACGTCGGGTGTTTCCTCGATGAGGATGCTGCGGCGGTCCCGCAGGGCGGCGGCGTAGTCGGCGGGGTCGTCGTCGAAGCCACGGCCTGAGGGGCGTGTGACCTTCCAGCCCCAGTCGGCCGGCAGACGGTTCGGATCCACTTTCGCGACTGTCCAGTCCTCCCATCCAAGACCAGGCATCTGCTCCTCCTCCGTGACGATGGTGAGGCCCCATAAGGAGTACCTCCGGGGCATGCGCGGGCGCCAAGGGAGTTGCTTGCGCACCGAAGGTGACGCTGGGCGTAAGTGCGTGGAAGAGGTCAGTAGCGGAAGCCGAAGAGTCCGCCAGTGGGGGAGTCGGTCAGGACGGTTTCGAGGGTGTACGGCTCGGCGTTGAAGCCCAGGCGGGTTGCTTTGGCGAGGTCGTCGGTGTTGAGGGTGGCGATGTACTGCATGGTCTCTTCGCGGGTGACGTCTGCGGCGAGTTGCAGGGCGGCTCTGAGTTGCCGGTCGTCGACGCCGTCGTAGAGGTGGCTGTCGTGGATGAGGAAGTCTGGGCCGCGTCCGTGTCGGTGGGCGAGGACAGCAAGGGTGAGGTCGAAGCAGAAGATGACCATGTTGCCGATGCCGCGGCTGTTGTCGCTGTCGATGCGCGGGGTGATCGTCAGGCTCTCGCGTCCGGCCTGGATGGCCAGGAAGGCCTCGCGGGGCCCGTAGAGGGCCTGGGCGAAACGGGAGAACAGCAGGGTGGCTTCGCGGGTCTGCTGTTCGCGTTCGTCGAGATCGGTCTCGACGGCCTGTTGAAGCTGGATGCGTTTGGCGGTGATCTGGCGGGAGCTGGACTCCAGGGTCTGGGCTGCGTCGTAGCGGTGGCGCAGGGCTCCCAGGGCCGCTTGCTCGCGGGCGAGGGCCTGCTGGAGGGACGTCAGCGCTTCCAGAGCGCCGCCTTCGTCGAGCTGGCGCAGCAGTTGTGCCTGTTCCTCACCCAAGCGGGCGCGCTCAGTACGGCGCTCGGCGAGCCGTGTGGTGAGCTCGCTGATCTCTTCCTCCAGGAAGCGGCGCCGGTTGCGCACGATGGAGTGATGGAAGGCCTCGACCTCCTGGAACCTGCGGCGGATCTGGTCACTGAGAACGATGCCGAGCTCACGGTAGGCGGGCTGGAGGTACTGGGTGTCGACGTCGGCTGTCTCGATGACTGCCTGTTGCAGTTCGTCGAGGTTGTACTGCTCGATGACATCGTCCTGGGAAAGCTGTTTGATACGGCGACTGAGCTCGTCGGCCTGGTCCTTGAGGTGCTCGTACTCGGGTACGACCTGGAAAGCGGCGACCTGGCCCTGCAGGCGTTCGACCTGGGCCTCGGCCAGCGCGATCTGGCCACGCAGGTCCGCGGTGGAACCGACGATCTGTCCCCAAACGGGGTCGTTGACAGCCTTGCGGAGCTGTTTGCGAGTGGCATCGCGGGCGGCGAGCTGCCGGTATCCGTCAGCCAGCTGCCAGTCCAGGCCGAGCAGGTAGGCCAGGTTGGTGGTGGCATCGGCGGCGGGCTGGCGGGAGAAGGTGCGTCCGGCTTCGTTGAAGCCGTGGGCCGAGACCCGGCGCGCGAGATAGGAGAGCAAGGTCCGGCCGCTGACGCCGGGGTGGTCGCCACGCAGTCCGAACAGCCTGTGCTCGATCAGATGGTTCCACTGCTCGATGGGGACCTCGGCCTGGCCTTGCGTCTCGAGGGCGAACAGGGAGTCCGGGTCGGGTGCGGTCACGTCGGGTTGGAGGGTGACGAACGCTGGCCGTGCGCCGCTGCGTCGTACCTCCAGCGTCTCGGTCACGTCTGGCCAGTCCAGGTCCAGGCCGAAGGTGATTGATCGCAGCGCCCGCTTGGTGAACGGGTTGCGGGTGCTCCCACTCGCGCCGAGCAGGAAGTGGACGAGCTCGACCGTGCTGGACTTGCCGGCGCTGTTACGGCTGTCGGTGGACGTGGAGGCTTCGGTCTTGTCGGCGAGCAGCAGGTTCAGGCCGCCTTGGAAGGCGATCTCCTTGAACCGGGAATCGTCAGCGCTCAAGCGACGCAGCATCTGCATTCCTAACGACAAGGAGGTCGTCGTGCAGTTCGACCGCACCGATCCCGTACAGGACGTCCAGGGACAGGACGAACCAGCCGAACGATACCGGGGAGTAGTGGTGGTGCTCCCGACGCCAGGCCTTCAGCCGCGCCCAGGTCTGGCTCACAGTCCGCGGCTCGTCCAGCTGAAGGAGGACTTGGGCGCCTACCGCGAGCAGGCAGCGGTCCGGTGCGATCCC
Source organism: Streptomyces sp. NPDC048361 (assembly GCF_040651795.1). Classification (NCBI taxonomy): domain Bacteria; kingdom Bacillati; phylum Actinomycetota; class Actinomycetes; order Kitasatosporales; family Streptomycetaceae; genus Streptomyces; species Streptomyces sp. NPDC048361. Next base: position 11,910 of record NZ_JBEZKW010000067.1, on the reverse strand, counting down.
TTTGGTGGGTGTGATCATGGCTGCGTACTCACCAGCCCTGCCGGGCTCCAGTCGCTGGGAGGTGCCTCGAAGATGTCGCAGCGGAAGAAGAAGTGCGCCAGGACAACCCATGCCGCCCGGTGCACCTGGGGCCGCTGGCGCTCATTACCTAGGACGTACATCTCCAGCTGCCACAGCACGTCGTCGGGGTCCCGATACTCCTGGCGCACCTGTTCGTAGAAAATACGGAATCCGCGTGCGACCTCGTCGTGTTCCAGAGTCCGGATGCCCCCGGCGTAGAAGGCCTCCACCAGAGGGGTGTGCCGCATGCCGCGCAGCAGCGCGTCACGCGACTCGCCCCGGAGTTGGTTGAAGTCGAGCTTCTCTTCGCGCACCTGGGGCAGTTCCATGAGCGGATCGGCCTCGGCCCGCAGTTCCTTGAGATGCTGTAGCAGCGGTGCCAGGTCGTCCATGCCCATTCCATACACGGTGGGTTTGACCGGGATCTCGCAGCCCAGAACGTCTTCGGCGAGGGCTAGGTCGAGGCCCATGCACTCTTGCCATATGTGGCGGGTGCCCATCTGCTCGAAATCCAGGGCCGGGTGGTCAGAGTCTGCGGTAGAGAGCATGGTCGCGACCTGAGGGTGGATCCCTCGCCGGTCGTTATGGACGAAGACGAAGGTGTCGAACTGTCCATCGCGCTGTCTCACGGCGCTGGCCAGGTCCTTGGTGAACTTCGTCTTGACGGCGGAGGCGCCTCCCGTCTGCGGGGCGTAGCAGGCGTAGAGCTTGCGACTGTGGAGGGTGAGTCCGTCCGCACCTTGATCGCCGAGCTTGCCGTGGGTCCGGACATCTAGGAAATTCGGGTGGCGCGTGACCATGACCCGGTGGAAGAAGTCCTCGAACGCAGATTCGTAGAGGTCTGCCATCAGATCGAGGAACTTGAGACGGGCGTACATTCGCTGCTCGAACTTCACCCGTCCCCCTCACCGCAAAGAACGCCATCGTAGCTGGGTGCGATCAAGCGCGGAAGGTTGTGTACACGCACGTATCGGGGCGCATCTCCCATCGCTGTAAAGGGAGATGAGCGATGGATGGTCAGGTCGGCGTCATGCCAATGCTGACCAGGAGGTGTTGTTGGTGGGGGTGGAGGAGGAGCCAGCCGCGTTGCTGGTTTTGGAGCCAGTGGCGGGTTGTGGGGTGGCGGTGGTCGGCTCGTGCCTGCTGGTAGGTGCGTTGCCACAGGATGGGCCAGGGCGGGTTCCACCAGGGGTCGATCATGGCGAGCATCTGCTGGGTGGGGAGGGGCTGGCCCGTTTCTTCGCGAGTTGGCGTTGGCTGTCGAGCCACTTGCCAAGGGGGAAGCCGTTGCGGACGGTTTTGATCGGCGGGCAGAGGTGGCCGTGTTCGATTGCCCAGGTGCGGGCGTGGTGGAGGGCTTCGGCGTGGGGCCGGGGCCGGGGACTGGGCGGCCACTGTCCGGCTGTCTGGGCGGTGATGCCGATGGCGTTCAGCAGGTGCTGCTGGTCGGGGTGGAGCTGGTGGTAGGTCAGGCAGGCGCGGGTGGTCCAGCTGCCCAGGGCGGTGCTCGGTGCGGGGATGCGGGCGACGGGGTCGTACGGTTCGCCTGCTTCGATGTGGTTGCGGGCGCGGTAGTAGTTGCGCTGCCACTCGGTTTTCCAGGGCGGGTTCCACCAGAGGTCGATCGCGGTGAGCTCGGTCAGGTGGGGTGAGGGCGGCAGACGGTCGCGGGCGCGTTGTTTGGCCCGGTTGCGCTGGCTGAACAGCCACCACCCCAGCGGATACCCGTCGTGCCGGGTGTCGCGGGGGGCTGCGAGGTGCCCGTGTTCGGCTGCGTAGGCGCGGGCGTGTGCCAGGGCTGTTTCGAAGCCCGGCATCAGGTCGGGGCGGTGCCCGAGGCGGCTGCGGGGCTCGCGGGGACGCTTGGGTTCGGCGGCACGCCGTGTGCGGCGTCGATGGGTGGAAGCGGCAGGATCCGCACCCCTTCCGGCCGGGCTGGGCTTGTCTGTCTGCGGAGCCGGGGCGGCAGCCGGTCTCGGTGGTGTCGTCCGTGCGTGTTCCCGGGCGCTGCGTGCCACATCGGCAGTGATGCCGATGTCGGTGAGGAGTTGCTGCTGTTCGGGGCGAAGCTCGTCGTACGTGGCGCACTGGCGCCACAGCCAGTCGGCGGCACCGGCGTCGTCGAGGGCATTGAAGCCGTTCTCGGCCTGGAGGCGGCGGCCGGCCGCGGCGTCGCGGGAGCGGTAGTAGTGACGCTGCCACCTCAGGTGCCAGGGCGGGCACCACCAGGGGTCGATGGCGGTGAGGGCCTGGGCGCGGCCGGCGGGCAGGGGCCGGTGGCCGGTGCGCTGATAGTTGCGTTGGTTGGCGAGCCACTGTCCCAGGCGGAAACCGTCGTGGACGGTTGCCGAGGTCACGGAGGCCAGGCTGCCGTGTTCGGCGGCGTAGGAGCGGGCGTGCGCGAGGGCCTCTTCGGCGCCGGCCCTCATGTTGCGTCGTCTGGGCCGGGCGGCGGCCGCCGCGGCGGCGTCGATGCCGATCTGGGTGAGGAGGCGTTGTTGTTCGGGGTGGAGGGTGGGGTAGCGGGTGCACTGCAGGTATAGCCATTCGCCCAGGCTGTAGCCGGTGGTGGGGAAGCCGCGGGCCGGCTCGAGCGGGCCGTGGGCTTCGGAGTGATCGCGGGCTTGGTGCCAAGTGCGCTGCCACAGCGTGCTCCAGGGCGCGTTCCACCACCGGTACAGCGCGTGGAGGGCAGCGGCTTGGTGGGCGGGCACGCGGGTGTGGCGGGTGCGCAGGTTGGACAGCCATGCGCCCAGCGGGTAATCGCCTAAGGAGTCTTCCTTGGGGACGGCCAGGTGCCCGAACTGCTGGTGGTAGGCGTGGGCGTGCGCAAGGCTTCTCTCGAAGGCACGTTCGGCTTGGAGGCTGTGGCCGCGAAGCCGTTTGACCGGCCGTGGTTCTGGTTGGCCGCTGTCGGTGCGTGATTCCGGTGGAGGCAGGAGGTCGCTGAGGGGGCGGGGCCGGTGCGATGAATGCACCTTCCACAGCTTCTGCCGCGCCGCGGGTGTCGGGTCGGCGCGGGTTAGTACGCAGGAGTGGGCCCAGGTGAACAGCGGTCCGTGGGTGACGGCGGCGAGGCGGTGGACGAGCCACGACCGCTGCAGCTCATGGGCGACCTCGGTCAGAAGAGCGGGTAGCTCACCAAGACGGTAGGGGGGATGGCCGCCCGATTCGGCAACAGCGCGTTGCTGCAGAGGGCGGCTGGCCAGCAGACGGGCGAGGGCGACGGTCTCGGGATAGGTGATCAGGTCGCGTGCCGCCACCTTCCACCAGCCGGGGTCGGCGCCGTCCGGGCGTGTGGCATCGAGGCGCGCCGGCCAGGCGTGTTCCTGGCGGGGCCAGGGCTGCTCCCACCAGGAGTTGGTGACGGCACGAGCGACCTCAAACGCCTGCGCCCCGATGGGGGAGCGGTGCAGCAACCCGGCATGCCCCCGCTGGGCTTCGATCACTTCCGGGCACCGGCCGAGGGGGACGGTCAGCCCGCCGGTGTGGGGCAGGTACAGGAGCCAGTACCGGTGGCGTGCGCAGACGCGCTGCTCGGGTGCCAGGTACCGGCGGGCGGGCACCTCTCGTCCGGTACGGGCGGCGGTGCATGCGGGGCAGGCCGGCCCCCATGTGGCGACGACCTCCTCACCGCGCATCAGCCGCCCGACCGGGCCCATCCCGTACTTTCCGCTCGGCTCTTCCCGCGTCCATGCGGGCAGCGCCTGCTCAAGCACGTGCTGCGGAACATGGCAGAGTGCGGCGACCCGGTCGCGGGCCTGTGCGTTGAGGTGGATCTCGCTGTCCGGGTACAGCATCCCGGTGAGGTTCTGCAGGCCGCCGACGTCGGTGACGGCGGCGAGCACGTCACGGATCCCGAGGTGGTATCGGGCGGCGATCCTGGTAAGGAACGACAGCGTCAGCTCCCCGTTCAGCGCGGCGATGCGTCCTGCCGCGCCGCCGCCCATGGCGGGCACGATGCTGCCGGATGCCGCCCGTTCGCGCCCCGCTCGTCTGTTCCGGGGCAGGCGTGCGGGTGCGGGCGTGCTGGACCGGTGCACCATTGCAGATGCCCTACGTGCGCCGTGCGGGCCGGGACGGCCTGGCCTGGGCTTCGGCGGCCGCGTCGAGTTCGACTTCGGCGAGCAGCTGCTTGGTGATCCGCTCGGTGCCTTCCGTGATCGCGACCAGGGCGGCTTCACGGATGAGGTGGGAGAGGCTGCCGATCCGGCCCGCGGTGCGGGCGTGGAGGTAGGCGGAGTGCTTGACCAGGGTTCCGGTCCGGTGTGCGCGCAGCCGCAGCAGGTTCTCCATGGCCTGCACGAGGTCGTTCCAGACGGCCCGGTCCTGCTCGGTCGCGTACGCCAGCGGCCGGTGCCTGAAGAGCTTGAACCGGCCGGCGATCTGGGCCCCGCGCACTCCGCTGAGCAGTGAGGAGGTTTCGATGTCGATCGCGGAGTACACGAAGGTGGCCGGGATGCGTTCGCCGAGGTACTTCAGCTGGTCGGAGGTTTCCGCGCCGGCGCGCCGCTGGGTGTCCAGGAGGTGGATGTCGTCGATGAGGACCAGCTGGGTGCCAAGTTCGCACAGCAGGTCGCACACGGCGCCGGTGATCTGGGTCTGGTTGAGGCGGTCGGTGATGGGCATGCCGAGGAACCGGGCGAACTCGCTGACGAGCATCTTCGGGGTGGCGGCCGGCGGCACGCTGATGAACAGCACGGGTCTGCGCTCTGCCCGGCCGGGGTGCTGGCGCTGGTCGGCCAGTTGGAAGGACCGCCCGAGCGCCATCATCGTGGTGGTCTTCCCGGTGGTGGCCGGACCGGAGATGATCAGACCGCGCCTGGCGCCCGCCTGCTGGCGGCGGTTGACCAGCAGCAGCCGTCGCACGCTGGTGAAGACACTGTCCATGGCCGGGGTGCGCATGACGGCGAGCTCGGAGTGGTAGTCCTCCCGCTCCGCCTGGGACCAGGCGCCGTCGTCGGCGTCCCGGGCAGGGGCCGGCGCCCGGTGGACGAAGGCGTCCCAGCCCTGCCATACGGTTGGCGGCGCCAGGGGCACAAACCCGCCGCTGTTGTCGGAGAAGGTGCTCACCAACGCAGCGACTCCTCGAAGGGGTCGTAGACCGTGACCGAGGAATCTCGCGCCGGACGTGCCTGGTCGCCCTTGGTCCCGGGCGCTGCAACGCCTCTGGCGTCGGCGGGCCCAAGAGGCTGGAACCCACCACCCGTTGCGTCGGCTGTCTCTTCCTCTTCGTCTTCGTCGAAAAGGTCCTCACCGTGGCCGAGGGCGTCGTCCTCGCTGGGCCTGTCGGCTTCCGTCTGCGGCGGCTGGCCGTACAGAAGCCCCCACACCGCACCGTCTGCGTTCGCGGCGCCGTGGGCGCGGGCCCGGGCGGCGACGACCTTGTCGCGGCGGCTGCCATGTCCGGCGGCGGCGCGCTCCAGCAGCTCGCGCAGAGCGAGGGCCAGGTCGTGTTCGTGCTGGACGCGGCTGCTGCGCTGGGCGACGGTGCGCCGGATGTGCTGCCAGGTGAAGTCGGTGAACGGGGCGGTGACCAGGGTGTGGTGGATCCAGGGCACCGTCTGCCACCCGTGCCCTCGCGGCTGGCCGGGTTTGGGCAGGCGCACCCAGATCTGGCCGGGAGCGTGCGGGTTGTAGTGGATCTCCCACAGGCCGTCCGCCGCCGGCGAGGCTTCGCCGCGGTAGGGGTTGAGGACCTGATGGTCGTAGGTGCGGTAGTCGATGCGGATGCCGTAGTCGTTGATCTTCTGCCGCTTGACGGGCATCAGCTCGATGTAGTCCTCGCGCCCTAAGGGCACCGGGACGTATCCGCACACAGCGACCAGTGCCGCCCACATCTCGTTCGGCGACAGAGCGCGGCGGGGCATCATCGGGTGCCGCAGCCCGTCGTGCTCGCGCTCCTGCCACCCGCAGATGATCCACTCCTGCAGCAGGTCGTCCAGCTGGGCGAGCGTCCATACCGCCTCGCCTTCGGTATCCCGGCCGCGCTCGCCGGTGTGGGAACCCGTGTAGCCGGCCACGTGCTGGGCGAACAGCGTGTTGATCGAGGAGAACGTGCGCTCCACATGCCCTTTGGCCGGCCCGTTGCCCGGCGGCGCTGGCTGCAGGGAAATGCCCAGCGACCCGCACGCGGCGACGAACGAGGACGAGACGAACACCTTGCCCTGATCGACCACGACGGTCCGCGGGGTGATGACCGGGCGCGCTGCGGCCCCTTCCAAGCGGGCGTCCACGCTCAGCAGCCGCTCGTAGGGAATCACTGAGCGTTCCATCGCCAGCGCCTCGGGCCAGGCAGGCCGCATCGGCGCGGGGACCATCACCTGCGCCAGCAGGTGCGCCGCGTCCACACTGCGGGTTCCCTTCGGGCGCAGCACGGCCGCGCAGATACTGCGGGTCGCCACATCCAGCGCGATGGTCAACTCGGGCCGCTCCACCACTCCGTCGTCGAGCACCACGAAGGCATCCAGCACGGTGCTGTCCATCATCACCAGCTCACCCGGCGCCATCACCGTCGTCGGCACGAACGGGGGAGCCGGCCGCGCCGAGCGCCAGCGGCGTTGCCGCGCACTGCCCAGCAGCCCGCGCCCGTCGGCCAGGGCGTGCACGAGCCGATTGAACGTCGCAGCCGACGGCAGCGGCACCGCCCCGTGGCCGTGCCGCTCGGCCAGCAGCCGTTCGGTGTACATCCGAAGCCGCCCCAGCGTCCCGCTGGAGCGTTCCTGCCCGGCCTCCAATACCTCCCGCAGGGCGGCCACCACCCGCTCATCCGCACGCCCCAGTGCCGACCGGGGCCGGGCAGCCCGCTGATCCACCAGTCCCCACACCCCACCGTCGCGGTAGCGGGCCCGCATCCGCCGCACCGTCACCGCGCTGGTCGCCAGACCCGCCGCCGACAACTCTGCCGCCTTCGCCTCCTCCCGCTGCGCCAGCGTCCGCATCTCCGGGTCGTACTCAGCCCGCGCAGGGCCGGCCGCACCGGATCCGCCGGGGTGCCCCGTCTCCACCTCCCGCACGTGCCGCTCCCAGACAAGCGCCCGCTCCCGCACCGGCGCGGGCAACGACTCCAGCAAGCCCAGCGGCGGCACCCGGCAGACGGCGGGCGCAGCCACAACCTCGAACCCCTCGTCGGCGAACAACAGCGACAGCAGCAGCGTCGCCACCTCGCCGTCCTCGGCGATCAACCGCACCTGCCCGCCAGCGAGAGCCGCTACCGTCCAGACCCGCCCCTCGAACCGCACCCGGGACCCCACCTCAACCACCGGCCCGCCGAACCCCCGGCCCCTCGCCCCCATCACGCCGCCGGCGCCCACACCAGCATCCGCTCATGCATCGGAGCGCCCAGATCCGCGGACAACCGCCCCGCCCACAGAGCATGGAACAGCGCGGGAAGGACCACCATCGGATCCCCGGCCCGGCGCACGCCCTCCCACAGCGGCGTACGGTCGGCGAACGACTCCCGCAACGCCGCCGCCGCCTGCTGTCCTGCCTCGTACCGCGGATGCCGGTACCCGGACAGCCAGGTCACGTTGCGCCGGTACACCAGATCGACCGGACCCAGCACCCAGTACCGCCAGCCCACCGCCGCACACACCTCGCCGACCACCGCCGCGAGGGACCGCTGCCGCCGAGAAAGCTCCCCTCTGGCGGTGCAGTCCGCCAAGACCCCCTGGCCGTCGGTGAGCCGGAGCATCACCTGCGGGACATGCGTACGCACCCCGTCCGGCGCACGCCACCGCAGTTCAAGCGGCCGACTGGCCAGGCCTTGGACGCGTGGATCGCGGTCGAGCAGCATCAGATGCAGCCGCATCGCCCCAGACCCGTAATGCACGAGCCGTCCGGTGGTCGCCGACCACCACCATCCCGGCGCCATGCGCTTGCCCTTGCGGGCTGAAAACGGCCTCAGAGGCGGACACTGCTCAAAGGGCACTTCGGCGGCCGCCGCCTGCCACGACGAACACTCCGTCGTCCCGCCCGCAGCCAAGAACCGTACGTCCACAGCTCTGACATCGGCCGGCCCGGCCTTTGCCACATCCCATTCCGCGCTCCGCACACAGAGCCAAACGTCTTGTCGGCTCATCCGGTAATGGGCGTAACAAGCCAAAGGGAAACGCGTGCCAGAGACCAGATCCCGGTTCTGCCAGGCGTCCCTGACCCCGCAGACGTGCTGTCAGCCGCGCTCGGGCTGCTCTTCGGCCCAGGCGTAGCCCAGCTGAGCGAAGGCTGCTCGTTGCTCCGCATCCAGACGGTCACGCCTGGACTTCTGGTTACTCAGAAACACACCCAGCCTGATCGCCGAACCGTCCGGCAACTCCTCAATGTGCGCCCTTCCAACGACGGTTCTGCCTTCCCGCTGGATGTACTGGGTGAGGGCTGCCAGGCCGCGTTGGAAGGCTGATGGCTTCCCGGTGCCCTTGGCCGCCGAGGCCAGGGCGGGTGGTTCGGCGGGTGTTACGCCCAGCGCTGTCAGCCGCTGCTGCTGTCCCTCGGAGAGCTCCGCCCAGCTGCGGCATTGCCGCTGAAGCCATTTGCCGAGGTCGTCGCCCTCGTAGAGGACGCCGGGGGCGATGTCGGGCAGGTGGCCGCCTGGTTCGTCGGCGGCGAGTTCGGCCAGGACGCGGTAGTGGCGTTGCCAGTCCAGTGGCCAGGGGCAGTTCCAGTCAGGGTCGATCGCGGCCAGCTGCGCGGCCCGCGTTGCGGCGCGCTGCGGGTTCTTGCCGAGGCCGTCTTTTCGGCGGAGGTTGGCCATGTGTTCCCCGACCGGGACCAGTTCGCTGTCGGCGGCGCCCCATACGGCGTCGCGTCTGGGGGCGAGGTGGCCGTGGGCGCGGTGGAAGGAGCGCAGGGCTGCGAGTTTGTTCTCCCAGGCTTCGTCGCCGGGTTCCCACACCATCCCGGCTTCGTCGAGCAGCATCTTGCGGTGGGGATCGAGTTCGTCCGCACGGTAAGTGCGCCGCTGCTGGTGGACCCAACGCCCCAGCGGGAACGCCTTGGTGACGCCGGCCTCGGTCTCGGTGTCGTACGGGACGGCGTGCAGGCCGGTAATGTGGTGCTTCTTCCGCCAGCGCAGCAGGGCCTGATAACCCTCCAGCCACACCAACGACTGCGGCCGGTACACCCGGGCGCGCAGGAACGCCGCGATCGTCGCCGCGTCCCTCGGGGTGGAGAAGTGCAGCAGCGCTGACTCCACCGCGCCCTCGCTCTCGTCCTGCCCGCCCTCTTTTTCGGCCGTGGTGCCGATGATCCGCCCGTCCTCGTCCCGCTTCACGTGCACCTGCCGCCGCCCGCTGCTCAGCGCCCGGCTGGCGAGCTGCTCGACGAGGCGTTCGGAGTGTGAGCGCAAGCCTTGAAGGACCGCTACCAGGGGTGCGAACGAGGCGGAGGCGACCATGCCGGTCGGGTCCTCGCCGGGCTGGAGGAAGACGGGCACGATGATCCTGGCCACCTTGTTCGTGCCGTCGGGGTTCGGGCGCAGGGCCCGGCCGATGTTCTGCACGATCTCCACCTGGGAGCCGCGGGTGTCGGCGAAACACACCGCCTCCACACCCCGCTCGCCGACGATGTCGACGCCCTCGCCCAGGACCCGCACGCTGGCCAGGAACGCCCGGTGCACGCGCTTGTTGCCGGCGTCGAGGCCGTCGGCGAACTGGCGCAGGACCTCCCGGCGTTCGGCGACGAGGTGGTCACCGCACAGCCACGCCGCCCACACTCGGTCCGGGGGCACGTGGCGGCCGGCCTCCAGCGGGTAGAACTCTGCATCGATCGACGACTTCGGCAGCAAGTCCGCGTCGGCCAGGGCCTCGTCGGAGACCTCGGCCGCGTACAGCTCGGCGGCCGTCTGCGGCATCGTCTCCGCGAACGCCATCGCCTCCTCCACCCGTTGGTGGAAGGTCATGACCGTGCGCAGGTTCCGCGCGGCGGCGTGCTCCAGGAGCGCAGTCTGCAGCAGCGCCAGCCGCCGGCCCCGCTGCGCCTCCTCTGATAGTGCCTGGACGGGGGAGGGGTCGTGGATCTCCAGCACGTCGATCTCGAACCCGGCGAGGATGCCGCGCTCGATCGCCTCGGACAGTTCGAGCTCGTAGATCCACTCGCCGTACGGGCCGCCCGGATCGGACGCCATGGTCGCGATCTCCAGCTCCTGCCCGTCCCTGCCCTTCTGCGGGCGAGGGGAGGCGAGGATGCGCGGGGTGGCGGTGAGGTAGAGCCGGAAGTCCGCCGGGATGCGGGTGTTGTCGTGGATCGCCGCCCACGGCCGCCCAAGATCACCCGTGGTTGAGTGGGCTTCGTCGACGACGGCGATGTCGAACGGGGCCATCGTCTGTCCGTACAGCCGCTCTCCGCCTGCCAGAGCAGCCTCCAGCGGCCCGCGAACGCGTCCCTGACCCAACGGGTCCTCCGCGTCGTCGCGGTCCACGAGAGAGGCGTACGTGGCGAACACGACCACCGGCCCATGCCCCGCCCACAGCGCCAACTGGATCGCGTTCGTGGTGGTCCGTACGCCCAACTGCTCCAGGACGTCGTCCTTCTCCAGCGAGCACACCCCGACCATCGGCCCCCTGTGACCGACCCTCCGCCACGCCTGAACGGTCTGCACGAGCAGATCGAGGGTAGGGACCATGACGAGGATCCGCCCGCCACGGAAGCACTCCAGCGCAGCCCACGCAGCCGTGATCGTCTTGCCAGACCCCGTGGCGGACACCACCGTGGCGCGCGCCCCTTTCGCGGGCACAGAGGACCTTGCAGGGAATCCGACCCAGTGACGGATACGCGCAGTCGCATCCACCTGGTGCTCTCTGAGCACGATTCTCTGCATTCCAAACTGTCCTGTCATCAGTTCCTCTTGCCGAGAGCGGCGCTGCAGCCCGATGTCTCATCGATGGCAGGTGATCTCTTAAACGCCGAGTCCTTAAGGCCCCATTCATCGAGCCCGGAGTAGACCGTTGCCGTCCGGCACTGCGGTGCCAACATGCACTCAGCTTCCCCGCGGTAGACGGCCACAAGAGAGTCAGCTCCTCGCCACCAGGTGTCCGCACGTCCGGCAACCTCCAAGACCGGTTCCAAGCCGTCGAGTTGCAGCGCCTCCACCGCTTCACCGGTCACCGTGGTGATAGTGCGGGCGCACCGGCGGGCATGATCCGCGAGGGCCACCGACTCCACCCACCCCGCGATGCTCCCATGCAGAGGTACCCAAGTGCAGGCATGGATACCGAACTCCCCCTCGGGACCAATCATGAAAGCGTAGGGAAGCGCGGTGCGCTGCAGCCCGGCCCCGAACCACCAGCCCTCCGCCTCCGACCCCTCAGGAACGTCCGCACTCAGCGAACTGGGACCACCGTCGTAGTGCAGAGACGGAGGGAGGGCTATCCCGCCCCAGATTTCCTGATACGCCACAGCACGGTCAATCTCTGCTGCCGGGATTCCATGCTCCAGCCACCGGGCCCGGTGCTGCTCCACACCAGTATCAGGAATCCGGTAACCGTGGATTCGGACGAAAGATTGAGCCCTGCGCGTAAGCACATCAGGAATCTTTTCCCTGATCGTCACTTCGATTCACCTCATCGACTCTGCTCACCCTGTCGAGCTCACACAGCCTTGAGGGTGTGACTATTTTTCCCTAACTCTACATGCTGCATCACAAAGAGGCATGCACTACCTGAACTCGACACGAACGAGCAGCCACCCCTCCTCGTAGCCAGCCAGGCCCGCGCCAGCGGGCCCGAAGGGACTGGAGGCGCAGCCGGAAGGACCGTTGAGGGCGGGGGAGCGCAGCGGACCCGCCCGGCCGGCCTGGAGCGCCAGCGGAGGGCCGGATCCAGGACCAACTACTGGACGCTCCTGGAGCGCAGCGGA
>NZ_JBEZKW010000066.1:0-35241 GCF_040651795.1 Streptomyces sp. NPDC048361 | reverse complement strand
TGAAGCAGATCGGCTTCAGCCTCGCCGTCGCCGTCCTCCTCGACGCCTTCATCATCCGCGTCATGATCCTGCCCTCGGCCCTGATCCTGCTCGGCGACGCCAGCTGGTGGCCGTCCCGCAAGATGCGCCGCGCCCAGGCCCGGGGAGTCACGCCCGAGAGCCACGGCCTCACCGCGACCGCTCCTGTGGCCCATCTGCGGCGGTAACCAACAGGCCCCTCGGAACGGGGCCACCCGCCCCGCGAAGGGGCCCCACATACGGGCGCCGGACCGCCACCCCCGTCGGTTCGGCGCCTTCCCCGTCATCCCGCACACCGGCCGCGACCCGCCGCCGGCAGCGGACGCGCTCCACCCCGAAGGCCGCCCGCGAGGGCGGCCTTTCCGCGTGCCCGGACCCGCCCTCACACCGGCTCAACAGGGCCTTCGCCCATGTCAGTTGCCTGTCAGTGCGGTCGTCGACGATGGCCGGTGTGAATTCGGTGACCCTCGCTGGTGTCTCGCGATCCCTCTGCGGCACGGGCGGGAGGCGCACCCACGACTACGTCCGGCGCGGCGCCACGAACAGTGCCAGCCGCCCTCGGAGGTCCTCGCGAGAGCCCGCCTCGTCCAGACCAGCCCGAAGAACCCGCTCACGACAGACCACGTTGACACGACCCGGATCGCGAGACGCTAGGGGATTGCTATGACTCATGTTCAGGTGGCCGGCCTTCCGCTCACCGCCGGCCAGAAGGACATTTGGTTCGACGAAAAGCTCTCCGGCGGCGGCGCGGCGTACAACACCGCCATTTACTGGGACATACGCGGGCCGTTGGATCCGGAGGTTTTCCGGGCCGCGCTCGAACGGCTCGTGGAGGAGTCGGAGTGCCTGCGCGCCCGGTTCACCGAAGTGGACGGCGAGCCACGGCAGTTCATCGAGGAGCTGTCCGAGGTTCCGGTGTCCTTCACCGACGTCAGCGACACGGACGACCCGGCCGCGGCGGCCCGCGAGGCGATCGCGGCCGATCTGCGGGTGCCGCTCTCGCCCGCCGCGAGCGACCGCGTCCCGCTCTTCAGACTGAGCGTCTTCACCCTCGGCTCCGCGCGCACCTTCTTCTGCCTCCTCAACCACCACCTCGTGTCGGACGGCTTCAGTTACGTCATCTACTGGGAACGTCTCTCGGCGATCTACGAAGCGATGGTCGCCGGAACCTCCCTGGACGAGGGGCGCTTCCCGTCGCTGCGGACGCTGATCGACGCCGAGGCCGCCTACGAAGGCACCCCGCGCGCCGAGCGCGACCGCGCCTACTGGGAGCAGCAGTTCGCCGACCGGCCCGAGCCGGTCTCCCTCGCGACGCGGGACGCGGACCCCGCCCAGAGTTTCCTGCGCGAGGAGACCGTCCTGCCGGAGCCGATCGCCCAGGGGCTGCGGACGACCGCCTGGGACGCGCGGGTGACCTGGCAGACCGTGCTGGTCGCCGCGCTCGCCGCGTACACCGGGCGGATGACGGCGACCGACGACGTACTGCTCTCCCTGCCGGTCACGGCGCGCGTGGGCGGCACCATGCAGAACATCCCCGGCATGGTCGTCAACTACCTGCCGCTGCGCCTGGCGCTGCGGCCCGGGGCCACCCGCGCCGAGCTGCTCGCCGAGACCTACCGGTGCTTCTCGCAGGGGCTCAAGCACCAGCGCCACCGCGTGAGCCGGATCCGCCGCGCGATGGGTCTCTCCAGTGACGACCGCAGGCCGTTCGGCCCGTTCATCAACATGATGCCGCAGGTCGAGCGGCTCGCCATCGGCCCCTGCGAGGCCACCATCCACAGCCCCTCCACCGGCCTGGTCGACGACCTCGAACTCACCGTCGCCGACAAGGGCGACGCCGGCATCGGCGTGGACCTCAGCGCCAACGAGGCCCGCTACACGCCGGAGGAGACCCGCGCCCACCTGTCCCGTTTCGTCGACTTCCTCGGCCGCTTCGTGGCCGCCGGAGCCGACGAGCACCTCGGCGCACTCGACCTCCTGCCGCCCGACGAGGCGGCCGGCCTCGCCGCGGCCCTGACCGGCCCGGTCCGCCAGGAGCCCTACCTCGGAGTCGTGGAACGCGTCCGCGCCCGCGCCGCCGAGCGGCCCGACGCGGTCGCCGTCACCGACGACGGCGGCAGCATCGGCTACGCCGAACTCGTCGGCAGGGCGAGCGCCGTCTCGCGCGCCCTGACCGGGCAGGGCCCGGTGGCCCTGCTGACCGCCCCCGGCCGGGACTTCGTCACCGCCGAACTCGGCGTGCTCGGCGCCGGACGGGCCTTCCTGCCGCTGGACCCGCAGGCACCGCAGGCCCGGCTGGCCTCGCTGCTCCGCGAGAGCCGCGCGGCGATGATCCTCACCGACGCCCCCCACCGGACCCTCGCCGAGCAGGCCGCCGCGGCCGCCGGCACGGACACCCCGCTCCCCGTGCGCGTGCTGGACGCGGAGCGCGACGAGGCCGACGCGCTGGCCCCCGTCCTCGGCGGCCCGCTCGACCTGGCATACGTCATCTACACCTCGGGCTCGACCGGCCGCCCCAAAGGCGCGATGGTGCAGCGCGGCGGCATGGTCAACCACCTCCTGGCCAAGGTCGAGGAGCTGTCGCTGAGCGACACCGACGCCCTGGTCCACAACGCGCCGGTCACCTTCGACGTCACCGTCTGGCAGTCGCTGACCACGCTGCTCGTCGGCGGCCGGGTGCGCGCCGTGGACCGGGTCGACGCGGCCGACCCGGCCGCGCTCTTCGCCACCATCGCCGAGGAGCGGCTGACGGTCCTCGAAGTGGTCCCCTCGCTGCTCCGCGCGACCCTCGACGTGTGGGACGCGGCGGGCGGCGCGCCCCTGCTTCCCGGGCTGCGCTGGATGATCTCCAACGGCGAGGTGCTCCCCGCCGAGCTGTGCACGCGGTGGTTGGCGTACTTCCCGGACATCGCGCTGGCCAACGTGTACGGCCCAACCGAGTGCTCCGACGACGTCACCCACGGATACGCGCGGACCGCCGCCGATGTCGGGGTGACGTCCATGCCGATCGGCCGTCCGCTGCGCGACACCCGGCTGCACGTCCTCGGCGACGATCTGCGTCCGGTGCCTCGCGGGGTGGCCGGCGAACTCTACATAGCCGGCGCGGGCGTCGGCCGCGGCTACCTCGCGGACCCGGGCCGCACGGCGGGCATCTTCGTGCCCGATCCGTTCGCGGCTGACGGCTCCCGCATGTACCGCACCGGCGACCATGTGGTGCTGGGCGCGGACGGACAGCTCGTCTTCATCGGCCGCCGCGACCACCAGGTGAAGATCCGCGGCCAGCGGGTCGAGCTCGGCGAGGTCGAAGCGGCGCTGCGCTCCCTGCCCGAAGTCGCCGACGCGGTCGCCGCGGTGATCAAGGACCCGGCGGGCCACCCGCGGCTCGTGGGGTACGTGGTGCCCGCGGAGGCCGGCCCCGGCACCGCGGCCGTCCGCGACCGGCTGGCCCGGGTGCTGCCCGAGCACATGGTGCCGACCGCGTGGCTCACCCTCGACCGGCTCCCGCTGACCACCAGCGGCAAGGTCGACCGCAAGGCGCTGCCCGCCCCCGACCTGGGGTCGGCGGCCACCGGCCGCACGGCCCGCACCCCGCAGGAGGAGATCCTGTGCGCGGTCTTCGCCGAGGTGCTCGGGGTCCCGGCCATCGGCGTCGACGACAACTTCTTCGCCCTGGGCGGCGACAGCATCAGCTCCATCCAGGTGGTCGGCCGCGCCCGCCGGGCCGGTCTGGTCCTCACCTCGCGCGACGTCTTCCGCCACCGCACCCCGGCCGCCATCGCCGCGGTCGCGCAGCCGGCGGCCCCGGCGGCCGAGGCCCTCGTGGAGGACGGGATCGGAGAGCTCGAACTCTCCCCGATCATGGACCAGCTGCGCGAGGACCTGAGCCAACTGCCGGACACCGTCGACCAGTTCGCCCAGTACATGACCGTCGCGCTGCCCGTCGGCGCGGACCTCGGCCGGCTGCGGCAGGCCGTGCAGGCCGTCCTCGACCGGCACGACGCACTGCGCATCAGACTGACCGTGCCGGTGCCGGCCCTGTGGTCCCTGCAGACACTGCCGCCGGCCGCCGTGTCCGCGGTCGACGTGGTCACCCGGGTCGACGTCGCGCCCGGCGCGGACCGTGACGCGGTGCTCGCCGAGCAGATCGCGGCCGCGCGGCAGCGGCTGCGTCCGCGGGACGGGCTCCTCGTCCAGGCGGTCCTCCTCGACGAGGGGACGGACCGGCCCGGCCGGCTGCTGCTCGTCATCCACCACCTCGCCGTGGACGGGGTGTCCTGGCGGATCCTCCTTCCCGACCTGGAAGCCGCCTGGAACGCGGTGGCGGCGGGCCGCGAGGCCTCCCTCGACCCGGTGCCCACCTCCTACCGCCGCTGGGTCAAGGCGCTGTCCGAGGAGGCCCGCGCCCCCGAGCGCGTGGCCGAACTCCCGCTGTGGAGCGAGCTGTTGGGCGAGACGCACGACGTGTTCGCGAACCGGCCGCTCGACCCGGCCGCCGACGTCCACGGCGGTGCCGGCCGGCTCCGTCTGGAACTTCCCGCGGAGCTGACGGCCTCCGTCCTGGCCGGGACGCCCACCGCTCTGCAGGCCGAGACCCAGGAAGTGCTCCTGACCGGCCTCGGGCTCGCCCTCGCCGCGCACGGCCACCGGACCGGCCAGGACGGCTCGCGCACCCTCGTCGAACTGGAGGGCCACGGCCGCGAGCAACTCGCCCTCAAGGGCGGCGACGTCGACCTGTCCCGTACGGTCGGCTGGTTCACCAGCGCCTTCCCCGTCGGGCTCGACGTCGGCGACGTCGACTGGGCCGAGGTCTGGAACGGCGGCGCCTCCTGCGGTGCCGCGGTCAAACGCGTCAAGGAGTCCCTGCGCGCCCTGCCCGACCACGGCTTCGGCCACGGGCTGCTGCGGCATCTCAACCCGCAGACCGCCGCGCTCCTCGGCCGCCTCGCCCTTCCCCGGGTCGGCTTCAACTACCTGGGCCGCTTCGCCGCGGGCACCGGCGCCGCCTGGTCGATGGAAGCGGGGGCGGCAGGACTCGCCGCGGCCCCCGAGACCCCGCTGCGGCACGCCCTGGAACTCGTCGCGACGACCGAGGACCGGCCGGGCGGGCCGGTGCTGGTCGCCGAGTGGACCTGGGCCGGTTCGGTCCTGTCCGAGGACGCCGTCCGGCGCGTGGCCGACGACTGGTTCCGTGCGCTGGGCGCCATCGCCGCGCACGCCGGGACCCCCGGGGCGGGCGGCCGGATCCCGTCCGAGTTCCCGCTGGTCACCGTCGATCAGCGGGAGATCGAGGCGTACGAGAAGGCCGTCGGGCGGCTCGACGACATCCTGCCGCTCTCCCCGCTGCAGCGCGGGCTGCTCTTCCAGGCGGAGTTCGACCGGCACGGCGTTGACGCGTACACCCTCCAGGTGGTCATGGACATCGGCGGCCCGCTCGACGCGGCCGCGCTCCGTGCCGCCGTCGCCGCGATGGTGGACCGCAACCCGGGGCTGCGCGCCTGCTTCAGGGAGCGGGACGGCGAGCCGGTCCAGCTGGTGCCCGCCGACGTGGAACTGTCGTGGACCGAGGTGGACCTCACCGACGTACCGGAATCGGCCGTCGACGCCGAGGTGAAGCGGCTCACCGACGAGGAGTGGCTGCGCCGCTTCGACGTCGGTCACGCCCCGCTCACCCGCTTCACGGTCTACCGGCTCGGTGGGGAGCGGCACCGCGTGGTGTGGACGGCCCACCACATCCTGGTGGACGGCTGGTCCCTTTCGGCGGTCCTCGCCGACGAGCTGGTCACCCTCTGGTCCAACGGCGCGGACGTCTCGGCGCTGGCGCCGGTCGCCCCCGCCCACGCCTATCTCCGCTGGTCGGCCGCGCAGGACAAGGAGGCGGCGCGGGAGGCGTGGCAGAAGGAGCTGGCCGGTATCGACGAGCCCACCCGGCTCGGGCCGGCCGACCGCAAGCGGGTATCGGTGCTGCCCGCGACCCGGTCGGTGCGGCTGCCCGAGCCTCTCGTCGCCGCGGTCACCACGTGGGCCCACGCGCGCGGCCTGACGATGAACACCGTCGTGCAGGGGTGCTGGGCGGTCACGCTCGCAGGGCTCACGGGCCGTCAGGACGTGACGTTCGGCGCGGTCGCCTCCGGGCGGCCCGAGGAGCTGCCGGACGTCGAACGGATGGTCGGCGCGTTCATGCACACCCTTCCCGTACGCGTCACGCTCGACCCCTCGACACCGTTCGACACGATGCTCGCGGAGCTCCAGGAGCGCCAGCTCGGCCTCGAACCGCACCAGCACCTCGGCCTCGCGGAGGTGCAGCGCGGCGCCGGGATCGGTGAACTCTTCGACACGGTGGTGAGCTTCCACAACTACCCGGCCGGTGTCCTCGACGGCATCGGCGAACGCATCCCCGGCCTGAGCATGCTGGGCTGGGAGGCGCGGGTCATCGCCGAGTACCCGATGGCCCTCGGCGTCTTCCCCGGCGACCGGATGCGCGTGGAGTCCCAGTACCGGCCCGACCTCTTCACGCCCGGCGAGGTCGACGCGATCCTGCGGCGCTTCGTGCGGGTCGTCGAGCAGCTCGCGGCCGCCCCCGCCACCGCGCTGGGCAAGCTGGACGCGCTCGACGAGGAGGAGCGGGCCCGGCTGCTCGGCGACTGGTCGGGCGCCCGCCGGATCCGGCCCGCGTCCGGAGCGCTGACCACCGAAGCCTTCGAGGCGCGGGCCGCGGCGGCGCCGCACAGGACGGCCGTCGTGTCCGGCGCCGAGGAAGTGCCGTACGCCACGCTCAACGAGCAGGCCAACCGCCTGGCACGGCTGCTCGTCACGCGCGGCGTGGGCCCCGAGGGCGTCGTGGCCGTGATGCTGCCGCGCTCCCCGCAGATGGTGGTCGCGGCGCTCGCGGTGCTCAAGACCGGCGCGGCGTACCTGCCGGTGGACGCGGCCTACCCCGTCGACCGCATCGCGTACATGCTGGACGACGCCCGTCCGGCGGTGGTCCTCACCGACACCGCGACCGCGGGCCGGCCCGGCGGACTGCCCGCGTTCGCCAACCCGCCGGTCGTCCTCGACGATCCCGCCACCACCGAGCTGCTCGCCGGGCTCCCGGACGCCGATCTCACCGACGCCGACCGGTCCGTACCGCTGCGGCCCGACCACCCGGCCTACATCATCTACACGTCCGGCTCCACCGGCCGCCCCAAGGGCGTCGTGGTCGCGCACACCGGTCTGCTCTCCATGGTCGACAGCCTCGTCGAGCGCTTCCAACTCGACGAAGAGACAAGGGTGTTGCAGTTCGCCTCGTTCAGCTTCGACGCCTCCGTCTGGGAGTTCATGCTGGCGCTGCTCACCGGCGGCACCCTGGTGATCGCGGACGAGGAGTGCCGGGCCCCCGGACAGCCGCTCGTCGACCTGATCAACAACGCCCGCGTCAACCTGGCCGGTCTGCCGCCCGTCGTGGTGGGCGGGCTGCCGCAGGGCAGTGTGCTCCCCGGGGACCTGCGTCTCGCGGTGGCCGGCGAGGCCGTCCCCGCGGAGATCGTCGAACGCTGGTCCGGACAGGTCCGGCTGTACAACGGCTACGGGCCCACCGAAGCCGTGGTCAGCTCCACCGTCAGCGGCCCGCTCGCCGGCCCCGGCCGGCCCCCGATCGGGCGCCCGACCACGGCGCACCAGGTGTACGTCCTCGACGGGCAGCTGCGGCCCGCACCGCAGGGGACGGTGGGCGAGCTGTACGTTGCGGGCGGCCTGGCCCGCGGCTATCTGTCCCGCCCCGAGCTGACCGCACAGCGCTTCGTGGCCGATCCCTACGGCCCGGCCGGCGCCCGCATGTACCGCACCGGCGACCTGGTGCGATGGCTGTCCGACGGCGAGCTCGACTACCTCGGCCGGGCCGACGACCAGGTCCAGCTGCGCGGCTTCCGCATCGAGCTGGGCGAGATCACCTCGGCGCTCCTCGCCCAGCCGGGTGTCGAGCAGGCCGTGGTGGTGGTGCGCGAGGACGAGACGGGCGACCGCCGGCTCGTCGCGTACGTCGTGGCGTCCGCTCCGTCGGCCGGCGCGGGTCCTTCGGTGACCGCCACTCTGCGGGAGCGGCTCGCCGAGTCGCTGCCCGAGTACATGGTGCCCTCGGCCGTCGTCGAACTGGACGCCCTTCCGCTCACCGCGCAGGGCAAGCTCGACCGCAAGGCGCTGCCCGCGCCGGACCTGGGCGCCGTATCGCGTGGCCGTGCGCCGCGGACCGTCGCCGAGGAGATCCTCTGCGGGCTGTTCGCCGACATCCTCGGTGTACCCCGCGTCTCCATCGACGACGACTTCTTCGAGTCCGGCGGCCACTCGCTGCTCGCGACCCGGCTGGTCAGCCGGGCCAGGACCGCGCTCGGTGTCGAACTGCCCATCCGGGCGCTGTTCGAGGCCCGTACCGTGGCCGGTCTGGTCGCGCACGTCGAGTCGGCGGCGCAGGCACGGCCGGCGCTGGTCCCGGCGCCGAAGGACGCGGAACGCCCGCTGTCCTTCACCCAGCAGCGGCAGTGGTTCATCAACCGCAGCCAGGGGCGCGCCGACGGCACGTACAACACCCCGATGGCCTTCCGTCTCTCGGGCCGCCTGGACGCGGTGGCTCTGCAGGCCGCCCTGGTCGACCTGGCGGAGCGGCACGAGGTGCTGCGGACCGTCATCCCGGACACCGACGGCGTGCCGTCGCTGCGGGTGCTGGACGCGACGAACGGATCGCCCGTCCTGAAGGTGCGTACCGTCACCGAGGCCGAGCTGGCCGGCGCGCTCGCCGCCGAGGCCGACGAAGGCTTCGACCTGACGGCCCAACCGCCGGTGCGGGTACGGCTGTTCCCGGTCGCGGAGGACGAGTGTGTTCTGCTCTTCGTCTTCCACCACATCGCCTTCGACGGCTGGTCGATCGCGCCCCTGCTCACCGACGTGTCCACCGCCTACCGGGCGCGGGCCGCGGGCCGCGCTCCGCAGTGGTCCCCGCTGCCCGTGCAGTACGCGGACTTCGCGGTCTGGCAGCGCGACCTGCTCGGCGCACCGGACGACCCGGACAGCGTGGCCTCCCGCCAACTGGCGTTCTGGCGGGACGCGCTCGCGGGCCTGCCGGATGTGTCGGCGCTGCCCACGGACTTCCCCCGCCCCGAGGTGAGCAGCTCCGCCGGCGACGTGGTCATGTTCGACATCGACCCCGCGGTGCGCGGCACCCTGGTGGAGCTGGCCCGCGAGAGCGGCACCACCGAGTTCATCGTCTTCCAGGCCGCTCTCTCCGCGCTGCTGACCAGGCTGGGTGCCGGCAACGACATCCCGCTGGGCATCTCCGTGGCGGGGCGCACCGACGAGGCGCTGAACGACCTGGTCGGCATGTTCATCAACTCGCTGGTGCTGCGCAGCGACACCAGCGGCGACCCGAGCTTCCGTGAGCTGCTCGACCGGCTGCGCGAGACGGACCTGGCGGCCTACGCCCACCAGGACGTGCCGTTCGAGCAGGTCGTCGACGCGCTCAAGCCGGCCCGCTCGCTGGGCAGGCACCCGCTGTTCCAGACCGTGCTGAGCGTGCAGAGCAACGGCGACCAGCCGTTGGAGCTGCCGGGTCTGACCGTACGTCCGCAGTACGTCGGCTCGGACCGGGCCAAGCTGGACCTCGTCGTCGAGCTGCTCGAATGGCCCGGCGGGGACGGCATGCGGGGACTCCTGAACTACAGCACGGACCTCTACACACGGGCCACGGCCGAGCGCATGGTGGAGCAGTTCACGCAGGTGCTGCGCTCCGTGGCCGCCGACCCCGACGTTCGGCTCAGCGGCCTCGACCTGCTGACCGGCGATGTGCGCGAGCGCGTCCTGAACACCTGGAACGACACCGCGCGCGAGCTGCCGCGGACGACGCTGCCCGAGCTGTTCGCCGCCCGGGTGGAGCGCACCCCGCAGGCGCTCGCCGTGCGGAGCCTGTCGTACGCCGAACTCGACGCCCGCTCCAACCAGTTGGCGCGCCGGCTGCTCGCCGCCGGGGCCGGTCCCGACCGGGTCGTCGCGGTGGCGGTGCCCGGTGCGGCCGAGCGGGCCACGGCGGTCCTCGCGGTCCTCAAGTCCGGCGCCGCCCTGGTGCCGGTCGCGGCCGACGAACCCGCCGGACGCGTCAAGGCGCTGTTCACCGACACCGCGCCGCTGTGCGTCCTGACCACCGCCGGCCTGGCCGGCCGGCTGCGCAGCACCGGTGTCACCCCAGTCGTCGTCGACGGCCCCGAGGTGCGGGGCTGCTCCACCGCCGCGCTGACCGAGGCGGACCGTGCGGCGGCGCCGCGACCCGATGACGCCGCCTATGTGATCCGGTCCGACGACGCGACGGGCCGTCCCCGCGGCGTCGTCGTCGAGCACCGGTCGGCCACCAACCTGCTGGCCTGGGCGCTGGATTCGGGCGCGGCGGACGGGGTGGGGCTGTTCGGGCCGCTGCTCCGCGGGGCCGGGGTGCGCGCGGAGGAACCACTGGCCAATGACTGGGCCACGCCGCAGCCGTTCGTCGCGGACAAGCCGGTCTGGAACGTGCGGCGTTATGTGCTGGACGAGTGGCTCGCGCCCGTACCGCCGGGTGTGGCCGGAGAGCTCTACATCGCCGGGGCCGCGGTCGCCCGCGGCTTCGCGGGGCGCCCCGGTCAGACTGCCGAGACCTTCGTGGCGAACCCGTTCGGACCGCCCGGATCCCGGCTCCACCGCACGGGCGAGCGGTTCATGTGGGACACCGAGGGAAACCTCGTGGATCCCGATGCGCGACCCGCGGCCCGGCCCTCGCGGGAGAGCGAAGGCCAGGCGGGGCAGGTGTCGCCGGTGGAGGGTGTGCTGGTGGGGATCGTGGCGAAGGTGCTGGGGGTGGAGGCCTTTGGTGTCGAGGAGAACTTCTTCGAGTCGCCGCGGGTGAGCATGGACTCGATGAAGTCGTTGCGGCTGGTGAGTCTGGCGCGCAAGGCGGGGCTCTCGGTGAGCATCGCGGATGTCTTCGCCCACCAGTCGGCGCGGGCTTTGGCGGCCGCGCTGGAGCCCGCACCCGGGGAGGCCGGACAGCCGGAACCCGAGCCGGTGGAGCAGCTGTCGCCGGTGGAGGGTGTGCTGGTGGGGATCGTGGCGAAGGTGCTGGGGGTGGAGGCCTTTGGTGTCGAGGAGAACTTCTTCGAGTCGCCGCGGGTGAGCATGGACTCGATGAAGTCGTTGCGGCTGGTGAGTCTGGCGCGCAAGGCGGGGCTCTCGGTGAGCATCGCGGATGTCTTCGCCCACCAGTCGGCGCGGGCTTTGGCGGCCGCGCTGGAACCCGCGGCCGAGGGGGCCGCCGAGCGGCGGCCGGACCCCGGGCCGGCGGCCCCCGCCGGCCGGCGCAGCGCACAGATCATGGCGGAGGCGATCGAGGAGGCCGACGCCCTCGATCAGGCGGACGCGTTCGCAACCCTGCTCCAGATCAGGCCGACCGGCAGCCGCCCCCCGGTGTTCTGCCTGCACAGCGGCGTCGGCTTCGCCCTGTCGTACATGCCGCTCGCCCGCTACATCGGCGCCGAGTACCCGATCTACGGGATCCAGGCACCGTGCGTCGTCGGTGACGCCCCGCTGCCGAAGACCCTGGAGGAGGCCGCGGCCGAGTACATCCAGATGATCAAGGAGGTCCGGCCCGAGGGCCCGTACCACCTCTTCGGCTGGTCGCTCGGCGGGCTGCTCGCCTACGAGGTCGCCGTGCAGCTGCGCGCGGCCGGCGACGAGGTGGGCCTGCTGGCCAACCTGGACTCCTACCCGCGCACCGGCATCGTGGACGACCGGGACGAACAGGGCGTCCTCGGCTGGCTGCTGGAGGGGATCGGACACCACCGCTCGGAGTTCGGCGACCGGGACCTGACCACCGCGGACATCATCGACGCGCTGCGCCGCGACGGGAGCCCGCTCGCCAGGATGGGAGACCGGCGGATGGCCCGCATGATCGACCTGATGTCCCACCACCAGGGGCTCAACACCCGCTACTCGCCCCGCGACTACGACGGCACGATGCAGCTCTTCCTCGCCGAGCACTCGGACTGGGGCGAGGCCGGCACCGAGAAGGAAACGCTGTGGCGGCCCCACTTCAGCGGCCCGCTGGAGATCCACCGGATCGCCTGCACCCACGACGACATCCTCAACCCCGGGCCGCTGGCCGAGATCGGCCCGGTCGTCGCCGCCGAACTCGACCGTCACCACCGCGCGGCGAGCGGGCGTGAGACGTCATGACGACGGCGCTCCCCCTACGGGAGATCACGCAGCGCGCGGACGACGAGCGGGGCCGGGCAGGTCTCGGCGCGGTCCTCACCGAGACCCGCGCGGTCGCCGGCCGGCGGCTGCGCCACCTCGGCCGCGCGCCCGGCCGGGTGCTCGGCGTGGTGCTCAGCCCGCTGGTGTCGATGATCATGATCGGGTACCTCTTCCGGGGCGCCATCGCGCCCCCCGCGGGGGGCAGTTACGGCGAGTACGTCTTCGCCGGCGGTGCGGTCCAGGTCGCCCTCGCCTGCATGGGGCCGACCGCCGTCTCGGTGGCGATGGACCTCAAGGGGGGCCTGGTCGACCGGTTCCGGTCGATGCCCATCAGCCGGTCCGCGGTGCTGTTCGGGCACACCCTCGCCGACCTGCTGGTGGGAATGGCCGGCCTGGTGCTCGTCACCGGGGCCGGGCTCCTGCTCGGCTGGCGCACCCGGGCCGGGGTCCTCGCGACGCTCGCCGGCTTCGCCCTGATCGTGGTCCTCATCTACGCCATGCTCTGGGTCGGCGTGCTCTTCGCGATGACGCTGCGCGGCGTGGAGACCATCAGCGTGGTCACGCCCTTCGTCGTCGTCGTGCTGCCCTTCCTGTCCAACGCGTTCCTCTCCCCGGACACCATGCCGGCGCCGATCAAACCGCTCGCGGAGTGGAACCCGGTCAGCGCCGTGATCGCGGCCTGCCGCGACCTGTGGGGGAACCCGGCCCCGGCCGGTGACAGCTTCCCCACCCAGCACCCCGGCGTGGTGATCGCGGTGACCCTCGGCGTGCTGTTCGCGACCTGCTTCACCGTGAGCCTGCGCCGCTACCGCACCGCTGGTTCCTGAACCCCCAACCGCAAGGAGACACCGATGACCACTGCTCAGGAGCAGCGCGCCGTACCGGATCCGAGCACCGTCGACCTCACCGACCCGGCGACCTTCCTCACCCACGACCCGCAGGCCCTGTGGCGGCGCTACCGCGCGGAGAGCCCGGTCCACTGGCAGCCGGTGAGCGGCAGCCACATGCCCGGGTTCTGGGCGATCACCAAGTACGCCGACGTGGTGGACGTCTACCGCAACAACAAGGAGTTCACCTCCGAGCGCGGCAACGTCCTGGTGACGCTGATGCAGGGCGAGGACTCGGCGTCGCGCAAGATGCTCGCCGTCACCGACGGCCCGCGGCACCGCGAGATCCGCAATCTGATGCTCAAGTCGTTCTCGCCCCGGGTCCTGGAACCCGTCGTGGCGGGCATCCACCGCCGTACCCGCGAACTCGTCGAACAGGCTCTGCGGCTGGGCTCGTTGGACTTCGTGACCGATGTCGCCGACCACATCCCGATCAACACGATCGGCGACCTGATGGACATCCCGGCCGGCGACCGGGAGCGCCTCGTGGAGTGGAACACCCAGACGCTGTCGCGGCACAGCTCCGAGGACAGCGCGCTCGACGAGGTGATGGCCCGCAACGAGATCCTGCTCTATTTCTCCGAACTCGCCGCCAAGCGGCGCAGGAATCCCGGCGAGGACGTCATCTCGGCCCTGGCCACGGCGACCGTGGACGGCAAGCCGCTCTCCGAGGACGAGATCGTCTTCAACTGCTACAGCCTGATCCTCGGCGGCGACGAGTCCAGCCGGATGTCGTCCATCGGGGGCCTCATCGCCTTCAGCGAGCACCCCGAGCAGTGGCGCAGGCTGAAGGCGGGCGAGGTGGGCGCGGACAGCGCCACCGAGGAGGTGATGCGCTGGACCACCCCCGCCATGCACTTCGGGCGCCGCGCCCTGGTGGACGTCCCGGTCCGCGACCAGGTGGTGAAGGCCGGCGACGTGGTCACCCTGTGGAACAGCTCGGCCAACTTCGACGAGGACGTCTTCACCGACCCGGGCACCTTCGACATCGCCCGCACCCCCAACAAGCACGTCGCGTTCGGCCACGGCCCGCACTTCTGCCTCGGCGCCTTCCTCGGCCGCGTCCATGTGAACGCCATGGTCGAGGCGCTGCGCACCCGGGTCGCCGACATCCGGCTCGACGGCCCACCGCAGCGCCTCTACTCCAACTTCGTGTACGGCTACAGCGGTCTGCCCGTCACGCTCACCGCGGAAGGGGCGAGCTGACATGCGGGAGGAGAGGCGCACGGCAGGCGGCACCACCCTGGCGATCCTGCACCCGGGGGCCCGGACGGCCCGCTGGGACAGCGACCTGCTGGGCGCGGTCCGCGACCGGGTGGAGGAGCTGCTCGTCGAGTGCGGCGCGGTGGTGGTCCGGGGCGCGGGCATCGCGGACGCGGACGAGTTCCACGGCGCCGTCACCCGGTTCGGCGACCCCCTCATCGACAGCTACCGGGGCGGCAACACGCCGCGCATGACGGTCTCCGACGGGGTCTTCACCTCCACCGAGTACCCGGCACGCTTCGACATCTCCCTGCACAACGAGCTCTCGTACGCGCACCGCTGGCCCCGGCGGCTGTTCTTCTGCTGTCTGACCGCCCCCGAGACAGGGGGCGCCACCCCGGTCTGCGACGGCCGTGCGCTGCTGGCCTCCCTGCCCGCCGCGGTACGCGAGCGTTTCGCGTCCGGGGTGGTCTACCGCCAGCACCTGCACGGCGGCCTCGGGCTCGGGAAGTCGTGGCAGTCGACGTTCGAGACGCGGGACCGGGGCGTGGTGGAGGCGTTCCTCAAGGACGCGGAGGCGGACTTCGAGTGGACCGGCGAGGGCGGACTGCGCGTGATCCAGCGCCGCCCCGCGGTCCGCCGCAACCCGCTCACCGGACGGGACGTCTGGTTCAACCAGGCCGACCAGTGGCACCCCTCGAACCTCCCCGGCGACGAGAGCGCCAATCTGCTCGCCCTGATCGACCGCGTCGAGGACCTGCCGCACTGGGTCACGTACGGGGACGGCGCGCCCCTCACGGACGATGACCTCGCCCAGGTGCGGGCGGCGGCCGCCGCCAACAAGCTGGTGGAGTCCTGGCAGGCCGGCGACATCATGATCGTCGACAACATGTCGGTGCTGCACGGACGGGAGGCGTTCACCGGGGCGCGCCGTGTGGTCGTCTCCATGACGTGACGCGGCGGCACGGTCCCGGAAAAAAAGGGGGAGGCCGACCCGTGCGAGCGGGCCGGCCTCCCCTCGTCCGCGCCGGGACTCCACCGCCCGGCGCGGGCCGCCTCGCGGGGTGGGCCGTCTCGCGGGGTGGGCCGCCTCGCGGCGCGGGCCGCCGTTCTGCGCGCCGGGCCCGGTCAGTCCGTACGGACCGCGAAGAGCGAGTAGCGGCCCGACGCCACCAGGCCGTCGTCCCTGGGGTCGCCCACCGCGAACCCGCGGGCCGCCAACTCGCCTATGAGCAGCGGCAGTCGGCCCTCCGTCGCCGTGCCCGGCTCGTCGTGCACCTCCAGGGCGATCCGCCGGATGAGCGGCCAGTGCTCCTCGTCGATGCCCCGCAGCACATCGGCCTCGGCGCGCTGGACATCCACCTTGAGCATGTCGACGCGCCGCACCCCGTGGTCGGCGATCACGTCCGACAGACGCCGGGTGGCGCAACGGACGGGCACCTCACGGAACTGGTACTCCAGCATCTCGTCCAGGACGTCCAACTCGTCACCGAACTCCCGCCGCGGCTCCGCCAGCACCTGCCGCTTGATGAAGTCCCGGTCGGTCTCGGTGGCCGCGTGCGAGGCCGTCGCCGACATCGTCGAATAGCCGGGGTAATAGGTGAACTCCACTTCCCCCGCGGTGTCGGAGAGCGCGCAGGAGAAGAGCTTCGCCGTCACACCGTGGGCGCGCGTGTTGCGCCGGAGCTTCTCGAAGACGACGGGGACCGGCTCGAAGGCGTACACGGTCGCGGTGGGGCACACCGCGTGCACGAACAGCGAGTACATCCCGATGTTCGCCCCGACGTCGAAGACCACCGCGTCGTCCGGCAGGGTGACGCCGTCGGGCAGGTAGGAGCGGCGGACGAATATCTCCTCGTAGAGATAGGCGGTCTCGTGCGCGTTGATGCCGTCCAGACGGCTCGGATCGATGTCCATCGTGCACTCCTGCGGATAGGGCGGGGCGGGGCATACGGCACCGGACACCCTCACCGAACCGACTGACGACCGGCTGACGCCCGGCCCCGGGCCGTTTTCGGCCACTTCGGCCATGCTGAGGTCAACTGGCTTGGATTCACACCAAGTTGGGGTCGCCGCCCCTACAATCGACCGCACGTCACGGCGGCGTACGCCGTGGCAGTGGCGGCGTCTGAAGACGGGGACGACGACCGCGGCGACGCGTACCAGCACGGGGGACGGGGGCGTGAGGATGGCGGGTGGTGACACGGGCGGCGCCGGCCTGTTCGCGCTGCCCATCGTCGTGCCCCGCACGACCGAGTACGCCCGTCTCGGGGTGCCCCCCGAGGCCACCGCCGAGGAGATCCGCGCGGCCGCCGCCCGGTACGACGCCCAGCTGCAGGCGCGCGGGGCCGGGCACGACGAGATCGTTGCCGCGCACGCCGTCAGCCTGGAGAGCGCCGAGGCGCGCGCCGCGCACGACGCGCGGTTTCCGCCGCTGCCGCTGCTGCGGATCGCACCGACCTGGGAGCCCGTGCTCGACGACCGCGACGCCGGGCTCAGCGTGCTGCGCCGGGAGATCGAGGGCTTCCTCGCGGCGGCCGGCGAGAGCGTCCACCACCCCATGGACACCACCCGCACCGACTTCACGAGCGACTTCACCCGCACCCATCTGCTCGACGGCTTCGCCGACGAGTGAGCGACGAGCCAAGACGAGTCACGACGAGCGACCCCGGAGGGTCCCGCATGGAAGACGAGCTCCACCGGGTCGTCGGCATCGACCTCGGCACGACCTATTCCGCCGTCTCCGCCTACGACCCCGACGACTTCGCGCCCAAGATCCTCGCCGACCCGGAGCACGAGGGCGCGGCCGCCGTCGCCACACCCTCCGTGGTGCGGATCGACCCCGCCACGGGCGCGCTGGTCGTCGGCCATGAGGCCAAGGACGCCATCAGCCACGACGCCGGCGCCGGTGACGCGCTGGTGGAGATCAAGCGGGAGATGGGCGCCGTCTTCACGCCCGAACTGCTCCAGCACTTCGGCGCCGGCGCCAGCTACGCCGTCGGCGACCCGGTACGGGCCAGGCTCGGCACCGAGTGGCTGCGCCCGCAGGAGATCAGCGCACTCGTGCTCATGCGGATGAAGCGCATCGCCGAGCAGGCGCTCGGCGCCGACATCCACGACGCCGTCGTCACCGTACCCGCGTACTTCATGGAGCGGCAGAAGAAGGCGACCGAGGAGGCCGCCCTGCTCGCCGGGCTCTACCCCCGCCAGCTCATCCCCGAGCCCACCGCCGCCGCCATCGCCTACGGTGTCGACCGGGCCGAGTCCGAGCGGCAGATCTACCTCGTCTTCGACCTCGGCGGCGGCACCTTCGACGTGTCGATCATCGAGACCCGGGACGACGAGATCGAAGTCATCGCGACCGCCGGCGACCAGCGGCTCGGCGGCGGCGACTTCGACGACGCCGTCGCCGCCTGGATCGTCGAGCGCCTCGGCGAGAGCCTGCCGAAGGACATGGACCGGCTGCGGATCAAGGCCGCCGCCGAGGTCGCCAAGCGCGAACTGTCCCTGCGGTCCGCCACCACCGTCGACCTCGGCTCCGGCACCGTCCCCCTCGAACTCGACCGGGCCGGCTTCGAGGCGCTGATCCAGCCCATCCTCGACCGCTCCCTGCGCCAGGTCGACGAGGCGCTCACCTTCGCCAGGACCGCCAAGGGCGTGGAGCGCGACCACATCAACGCGGTGCTCCTCGTGGGTGGCTCGACCCGCATCCCGCGTGTCAAGCAGATGCTGCTGGACTACTTCGACCAGGACGAGGCGTTCGTACGCGGCGACGCCAACCCCGACACCCTGGTCGCCCGGGGCGCCGCCATCGTGGCCAACCGGTTCGAGCCGTCGCCCGCGTTCGACCTCGCCACCCGGCCCGACGCCGAGCGCTCCGCGGACGAGCAGGACTACACGGTCACCCTGATCACCGAACACACCCTCGGCGTCGGGGTCCAGCAGGGCCGCTTCAACGCGCTGATCCCGCGCGGCACCAAGATCCCGGCCCGCCAGGTGAAGTCGTACACCAATCCCGAGCAGGCCGACCGCATCGAGGCGGCGATCTACCAGGGCGAGGGCGAGTACGTCTACGACAACTCCCTGATCGGCACGATCCACCTCGACGAGATCGAGCCACGGCCCGAGGGGTACCACCAGTTCGATGTCGAGTTCTCGCTCGACGTGAACGGGCTGCTCGGGGTGCAGGTCACCCACACCAACACCGGGCGCGAGTACCAGGCTACGTTCGACCAGAGCACCACCATCGGCAAGGTCGACGAACTCGCCGAGCGACGTGGGGTGTTGGAGGAGCTGTACGCCACCGTCCGCCCCGCCGGAGCGCGTCCGCAACCGGCCGCGCCGGCGAACCCCGGGCCGCCGCCGGGGCCGGGAGCGTTCACCGTGCCCGCGCCGATCGCCCCGCCCGCCGCCCCCGTCCCCGCGCCCGCCGCGCCCGCGCCCGCCGCCACCGTCCCCGCACAGCCGGCGCACCCCGCCCCCACCACGTCCGGCACCGACATCCCTGCCGACGCCGACCCCGGTGACGTGCCGGCCGAGTACCGGCGGATGGTCAAGAAGGCGCTGCGGGCCGCAAGGGACGGCGGGGCGCCGGCCGAACTGACCGGCGCCCTGGCCGCGTTCCTCGACGGGGTGCGCGCCGGCGTCGACGAGGACACCCTGGACGAGCTCGCCGACCGGCTAGAGGACGCATATGACCACAGCCGTCGATGACCGGACCCGGGTCATCGAGGAGGAGCTGGGCGCCGCGTACGCGGGGGTCGGCTGGTGGGGCTCGCTCTACCGGGC
The DNA here is from genome assembly GCF_040651795.1 of Streptomyces sp. NPDC048361. Lineage (NCBI taxonomy): Bacteria > Bacillati > Actinomycetota > Actinomycetes > Kitasatosporales > Streptomycetaceae > Streptomyces > Streptomyces sp. NPDC048361. The sequence continues at coordinate 16,102 of NZ_JBEZKW010000066.1, read as the reverse complement.
GCCCCGGCGCCGGCGCTGGTACCGGCTGATCCCCGTCGAGGAGATCAGCGGGGAACAGCGTGCCGAACTGCTCGGCTGGCAGACCCGGCCGCGCCGGCCCGACCTGGTGCCCGTGGTGCGCGAAGAGCGCGGCGAGCAGCGGCAGTTGGCCGACCGCTGGTTCCAGATCGTCAGCTACGAGACCGACGCGGGACGCAGCCTCTCCGACGCCCTCGCCGAGCAGGAGCCGGCCCACCGGGTCGCCGCGGTGGCCGCCGCGCTGCGGGCGTTCCCCGGCTGGCGCGAGGCGATCGGCGCGGGCCTCGTCGCGCTGCCCGCCGACATCGTGCTCGCCGGGCACCGGCCGCTGCTGCTGCCGCTCCCGCCCTGGGGCACGCCGTCGCTCGGCGAGGTCTTCGCCGAGCCGGAGCGGATCGCGCATCTGACGCCCGAGGGGGCACGCGGTCTGCCGGCCGGGCCCCGTGACCCCGGACTGCACAGCCTGGGCGTCACGGCGCTGCGCTGCTTCGAGACCCTGCCCGACGACGACCCCGAGCGGCTGCTCCAACGCGCCGCCTGCGCCGGCGTGTTCGCGGCCCCGCGACGCGAGGGCCGGCTCGCGTCCTGGACGCGGCGTGTGGAACCCGTACGCCTGGCCCGCGAGGAGCTGGGCGAACTCACCGGCCCACGGGCCACCGCCCTCGACGACGCGGCGGTGCGCCGGCTCACCGACTCGCTCGACCGCGCCCGGCACGCGATGGACCCGTTGACGGCGGTACGGTCGCTGCGCGAGGCGGGCGAGCCGCGCCGGGCGGTCGGGGTCGCCCACGCGGCCCTCGTCGACCGGCCCGGCTACGCGCTGCTGCTCCTCGCGGCGGAGATCGCCCACCGGGATCTGGGCGAACCCCTGGAGGCCCTGTCGCTCCTGGAACGCGCGGTGCAGACGGACCCCGGGCGCACCGAGGCGTACGCGGCGCAGCTGTCCGTCATCGGCGGCTGGGCGGCGGTCCAGGTCCGGCTCGCCGGCGCCACCGACGACTCCTACGCCCGGCGGCTGCGGGCGACGGCCCGGGCGGCCTTCGACCGGCTGCCGCACGCACTGCGCCGCGATCACGCCCACGCGATGGCGTCCTGCCTGCTCGGCCAGGGCGAGTTCACCGAGGCCAACGCCTTCGTACACCAGTGGCTGCACGACGGCGGCACGCTGATGTGGTGGCGGTTCGACCTGATGCTCGACTACGGCGAGACCTTCCTCGGACTCGGCCACGTCGACGCGGCGACCCACATCGCGGAACAGGTCCGAGCGGGGCTGCGGCGCGTGCGCGAGAACGGCCAGATGGACCGGTCCGAGATCCATGAACACGGCCTGCGCCTGGCCGACTTCGCGCTGCGGCTCCACGCGGCCAAGGCCGCCCCCGGCTCCCAGGACGGGACCCGCGCCCCGACCGCCCCCGGCTCCCAGGACGGGACCCGCGCGCCCACCACCCCCGGCGCACAGGACGGGAAGGCATCCGCATGACCACGATTCTGTTGTTCGCCGTCCTGTCGCTGTTGATCCTGACCAGCGCGGCCGGCGCCGGGTACTTCCTTCTCGTGCTGCCGAGCCGCTGGCGCCTGCCGTACGAGGAGGCCCTCGCCCTGCTCGCCAGCGACGACCGCGACGCCCTCGAACGCGCCGACCGGCTGCTCGGGCAGGCCGTCAACGAGGGCCCGCGCGGCCGGGCGCTCAACCGGATCCGTTTCGCCCAGGCCTATGTGCGGGCCATGCTGGGCACCTACGAGCCGGCCCGCTACGCCGCCGCCGCGACCGTGCTCGACGAACTGACCGCCGCCGAGGGCCCGACGCGGGACACCGCCCACTTGGAGCTGTACGTCCAGGCGCGGCTCGGCAACCACGACCGCGTCACCGATCTGTACGCCGCCCACCACGACCTGCTCGACGACCGTCCCCGGAGCCGCCGCATCGCCGCGATCTCCCATCTTCAGCTGGCCACGGGGCACTGGCGGCGGCGCGAGACGGACGGCGCACTGCACCACTTCGACCGGGTGCGGGAGCTGGGCGAACTCACCGAGCACATCCCCACAGAAGTCAACGACCTCCAGCTCGTCAAGGGCGTACAGGCCGTGTTCGACGGGCGCACCGACGACGCGCGGGAGGCGTTCGCCGACGCCCGTACGCGGTCGGTCGAGCGGGAAACGCCCACCGTGCAGGCCGAGTTGGGGCTCCTGGTGTGCGACTGGCCGCAGGGGGACCCGGTACAGCTGGGGCGGTGGCTTGCGCGGCTCGCGGAGCAGGTGGGCCCCGACGACCCGGGCCTCGCGGAGGAGGAGCGTGTCACGGCGGGCCGGCTGCGTACCGGCATCGCCGTCCTGCGGCTCGTCGCGCTGCTGCGGGAGTGGCTGGCCAGGCCCGCCCTGTCCGGGGCGCCCGCACCGGACGACTTCGAGGAGCTGCGGCGCCGGGTGGAGGCGGTGCGCGAGGCGGACCCCGAGCTCGGCGACGCCGCCCTCGTCGACGGGCTCGTCCGCTACTACTTCGCCTTCAGCCAGCCCGAGCGCGAACAGGCGCTCGCGACCCTGGACGCCGGCACCGCGCTCGCCAAGGGCGTCCTGCTGCCCGAGGTGCTCGACCTCATGGAACGCGAGCGGGCCCTGGGCGGGGAGGGCGACGCCATCTCGCGCTACCTCACCCTCGTCGCGGAGCTCCTCGACGACCCCGACCGCTCCGACGAGGACCGGGCCCACTTCCGGCGCCTCAAGGCCAGGTTCGCGCTGTACGGCGACCCGGGTGACCTGCCGGAGGGCGCGGTCCCGCACCAGCGGGCCGCGGCCGACGACCACCGGCGCCGCTCCCGTGCGCTGCGCCGGCGGATCGAGCTGATCGTCTACCCCCGCATCCGCGACCTGCCCGACGACGCCCCCGCCAAGCGTGCCCTGCGCGACCTGCTCGCCGACCTCGACCGGGCCTCCGGCGTGTACGCCGAGGGCGCGGAGATCCTGCACGGCGCAGAGCAGCAGCTCATCACGCGTACAGGAGAGATCCTGCTGCCCGAGGAGCCCTGACCGATGACCAGCAACCTGCCGACCCGGCGGTCCGGGGCAACTCCCGGGCGCATCGCACGACTTCTGCCGCGCAAGCATCCCGTGGCCGACCACGCCGGGCTGCTCGACCGGCTGCCGCCCGTGGAGCACAAGCCCGCGGCCGACGAGGACCAGCTCTTCGAGCAGAGCTCGCTCGCGCGGGTGCTGCTCCTGCTGGTGAAGGTGGACCAGGAAGCCGAGTACCTGCTGTGCCGGGAGCTCGCCGAGCACGCGCTCGGCACGGTCCCCGACCCCGGCGAGGCGCCGGAGGAGGGGGAGCGCGCATGACCGGCACCGGCCGCGCTCACACGTTTCAGGAGATCCGCCCCGTGCAGTCGCTCGTGGCGCCGGCCTTCGAGTTCACGGAGGTCGCCGGGCACGGCGAGTTCGCCGAGCACGACCGGAGGCTCGAGGAGCTGGCGCGCGAGGCGGCCGCCGCCGTGGCGTCCGAGACCGCCCTGATCCTCGCGCCGCCCGTCTCCGCGCTCCTGGAGATGTCCCTCGACCTCGGCAGCGGCGACGAGGACCTCCTCGACGACGCCCGCGCCAACGCCGCCGCGCAGCAGTACGGCATCGCCCTGGAACTGCTCGACGAGTATCTCGACGCGCACCCCGGCCACCAGGAGGCGCGTTATCTGCGTGCCTACTGCCTCTACCACCTGGGCGGGCCGGGCCAGGTGGAGGCGCTCCGCGCCCTGCTCCCGCTGCGCGCGGACCCCCCGGACGACGACGACCTGCGCGACCGGGTCGGTGAGCTGCGCCGTGAACTGCGCCGCCGGCTCACCCCGCTGGAGATCACCGCGTACACCGAGACCGTGCGCACCGATCCGCTGGGCGCGCTGGCCCGCGTCGAGGCCTTCGTGGAGCTGGCGCCCGAAGAGGGCACCCTGTCCTATCTCCTCGCCCTCGGCCAGGCGCGCGAGGGCGACCTGGAGCGGGCGCTGGACACCGCGGAGCACGGCGCGGCGCAGGCCGACACCGACGGCGAGCAGGTGGCCGCGCTCGCGCGCAGGCTGCGCCTCGCGCTGCTCGCACCCCATGTCAAGCCGGCCGTCTCCGCGTTCAAGACGGGCGACGTGGACCGCGCCCGGCGCGAACTGGCGCGCCTGGAGCCCGAGTGGCGCCACAGCGTCGTCGTCGTCGACTTCGACGCGTATCTCGCCCAGCTCGCGCGCCGGGCCGACCGGCACGCGCCGCCCCCGGCGCCCCGGCTGCCCGCCGACCGCGCCGACGACCTGTACGCGCTGATCGCCGACGCCGACGGACAGCGCGCCGCCGAACTGATGCGCACCGGTCGAGCCGAACAGGCCGAGCGTCTCCTGGCCCATGTGCTGTCCCTCGTGCCCGACTTCCCCTGGCTCAACTTCCTGTACGCCGCCTGCCTCTACCAGCTGCTGCGCGACCCCGACCGGGCGGCCGTCTGCGCCGGGATCGCGCGGCGCGACCCGGCCATCGCCCAGGCCGGTGAGCTGTTCGAGGCGATCAGAAGCTGGCAGGAGGCCTCGCTCGTCAACCCTGTCGTGGACGAGTACGTCGCCGCGATGGAATCCGTGCGCGACGGTGTGAGCGTCGAACGCCTCACCGCGCTGCGACGGCGCCTGACCGACCTCGACCGCGTCCTTCCCGCCCTGGCGTCGGCCGTCCACAGCGCGACGGGCATCCAGATCGTCCGCGAGCTCGAACAGGCCGTCCGACAGCGGCTGGTGGAGATCGCCGACGCCATCGTCGTGGGCGGCCTCTACGAGAAGTACGACCGTCTCCTGTCCACGGTCCAGGGCGGCATCTCCTCCGCGCGCGACGCGGACCGGCTCGGGCAGGCCCTGGACACGATCTCCGCCGAGATCGACGGCGCGCGCACATCGGCGCGGCAGGGCGCAGGCGACCGGTTCGACGAACTGGCCGCCCTGGTGCGCGCCCGCCGCGCGGAGGTCGACAAGGTGAAGACGAGCATCGACGTCTCCGCCCTGGTACGGCGGTTCAACGACCTCGCAGCACGGCAGTCCGAGCCCCTGGCGCGCCTGCGCGCCGACCCGTACACGCTGCGCACCGAACTCAACCGGATCCTGGAGGACGCGCGCCGCCTGCGCCGCGGCGCCCAGCACGCCCTCGACCCCCGCGACCGGAAACTGCTCGACGAACTGATCGCGACGATCACGGGGACGCTGCGATGACGACGGCGGGACGGGACACCGTGACGACCGCGGCCGCGCACGACCCCGCGACCCCGAGTGGCGGGGCGGTGCCGCCCGGCGGCGGGCAGTGGGACGTGTTCATCAGTTACGCGCGTGAGGACTACATCCAGGCGAAGGATCTGCACGACGCCCTCAGCGGCTGTGTGACCGCGCAGGGCGGCGCGCCGCGGATCTACCTCGACGTCTCCCGCACCAGCGGCACCCCGCTCGGCGTGGACTGGCAGACCTTCCTCGAAGAGGCCCTGCCGCGCAGCCGCCATGTGGTCGCGCTCTACTCGGCGACCTACTTCGACAAGCCGGTCTGCCAGTGGGAGCTGCACGAGGCGTACAAACTGAACCCGCCGGAGGGCGGGCGGCTCATCCCGCTGCTCATCGACCCGGGCGCCGCCGCGAAGGTTCCGTACATCGTGAACCGGATCAACTGGATCCCCACCACGCGACCGCACTGGATCGAGGAGGTACGCAGGGCGGTGGGGCTGCGCACCGCGGGGGCGCGCACCGCCCTGCGGTTCGGCACATCGGTCGGCGGGGCGGTCGTCGGCCACACCCTGACGCCGGTGAGCGTCACCGGCTCCGTACCGGAGGGCACCCCGCAGTGGCCGGCCGACGGCACGGTCACCCTCAGCGCCGAGCCGGCCGGGGCCGGGCTGACCGGCACACTCACCGTGCCCGTCGTGCGCAACACGGCGCTCTTCACCGACCTCGCGTTCCGCGGCGCCGCCGCCGAGGTGCGGCTCGTCGCGACCGCACCCGGCTGCGAGCCCGCCACCACCGCGCCCTTCGCCGTCGGCGCGCCCGAGGAGCCGCCCGCCTGGGACGAACCCGACCGGCCCGCGCTTACCGCGCGCGGACGCCCGGTGTTCTTCCCCGACGGCCGGGCGCTCGCCGTCCTCGACGGCCGTACCCTGACCGTCCACACCGCGGGGTACGAGGCCGCGGGCGCCGCGGAGTTGAGCGACCGGCCGCGACTGTGGGCGCGCGGGCGGCGGCTGCTGGCCGTCGCCGACTGGTCGGGGCGGGTGCTGCTCGCCGGCCCGGAAGGACGGGTCCGCGCCGTGGACCTTCCGGCGCGGCGCGGCGCCCGGCTCAACGTGCCGGGCGCGCTGGCCTTCGACGCCGACGACACCCTGTACGCGGGGGCGTGGGGAGGGACGGTCTGGCGTCTGACCCTCGACGGGACAGCACCGGAGCGGGTGCTCGAACACCGGCCGGGGGTCCAGGTGTTGACCGTCGACGGCGAAAGTCTGCTGGTGGGCGGCTTGGACGGACGGCTCACCCGCTACACAGCCGGCCGCGCCGGCGCCGAGCACGCCCTGGAACCGATGCTGCTCGCGATGGCCCGGATGCGGGGCTTCGTGCTGGCCGTCGGCGAGCAGCGGATCCACCGTCTCGACCCGGCAGGCGGCCGGCTGCTCCAGGTCTCCCAGCCCATCGGCGCGGTCACCGCGACGCTGCCCGGTGAGGAGCTGACCGCGATCGTCGACGCCGCGGGCCACGGCGTGTGCTTCGACGCCGAACTCGCGGTGCGCGTCGGCTTCCACTCGGTGCCGGGCGCCCGGCCGGTGGCCGCCGCGCAGGGCGGCCGGCTGCTGGTCCTCGCCCACCCCGACGGCTCGTACGCGCTGGTCCGCGACGGCCGTACGACCTATGTGTCGCGCCATCCGATGACGCTGTCCGGGGACGGGCTGCGGGCCGCGGTGTCGGACGGCGAGCGGATCCTGATCGTGCCGCCCGGCGAGCTGGCCGGCGGCCCGGCACAGGGGGAGCGGGCATGAGCGCACCACGGGCGCTGGAGAGCCGGCCCGATGTGCTGTGGCGGCTCGCCGGACCGCTGTGGGCCGACGCCGAACGGCAACTCCCGCTGACGCAGGGCCAGTTGGACGCGCTCGTCGAGGCTTGTTTCCGGATCGGCGTGCACCCCTCGACCGAGCCCGCCGAAGCGCTGACCCTGCTCGCCCGCGCCCATCGCCTCGACAACGCCAACCCCAAGCACCCCTACCACGTGGGGCTGCTCCACCTGCGCCACGGCCGGCTGGAAGCGGCGGTCCGCTGGCTGACGGCGGCCGCCGAACTCGCCCCCACCCACCACCGGATCTGGGCCCATCTGAGCCTCGCGCACCGCCGGCTCGACGAGGCCCGCGCCACGACCGAGGGGTACGACGGCGCCGACCGCACCCGCGCCGAGACCATCGCCGACACCATCCGCGCGGGCCGTGACGACTTCGACCCGGAGGCCGAGCCGCCGCTGCCGCTGCTGCGGCCCGGCGAGTGCCGCTGGTCCGGCGTCCACGACATGACGGCCGACGGGCGGCTGCGCGGCCGGACCGCGGAGCGCAGCCGTGACGTGCTCGCCGTGGAACTCGCCGATGTCGCCGCGCTCGCGGAGCGGCGCCGCGGCGGGAGCGCCGCGTTCACCGTGCTCGCCGTGGAGTGGATGGTGTACGGCTATCCGCCCGCGACGGTACGCCGCCTGGCGCGGCGGCTGCCGGGGGAGGGCGGGCCCGCGGTCCGCCTGCTGCACCTGGTCTGCGACCTGTTCGAGACCGACCGCGCCGATCTGCCCGACCGGCTCGCGTCCTGCCTCGCGGACGGCTCGCTGCCCGACACGCTCGCCGCCCTCATCCACCGGCAGCGGCTGTTCTGGCGGCCGCTGCGCTTCCCCGACCTCGGCGCCCACGCGGCGGCCAGGGCCTTCACCGACGGCGACCCCACCCGGCACGAGAAGGCCCTGCGCGCCGCCGAGAAGGCGCTCGGCGCGGGGCCGCCCCAGCCGATGCGGGACGCGGTCGCGCCGGATGCCTCAGCGGATCCGGCGGATCCGTCGGGGCCGACGGGTCCGACCGGACCGACGGGGCCCGATGAACGGCTCGCGGTGTTCGAGCAGGCGGCCGCCCGGCTCGGCGGCCTCGGTGACGACGCGCTCGTACACGCCAAATCGCTGGCGAAGGGCGCGCTCGGCCATGCCGACGACTTCGCCCGGGCCACCGGCGACAAGGAGATCCTGGCCGCGCTCGTGAGCCGGCTCGAAGCGGTACGGCAGGGATGGCTTGAGGCGCTTCAGCGGTTCAAGGACACCGAACCCGCCGGCCTGGTCATGGAGTTCGAGGAGTTCCGCCGCCGGGTGGAGGAGTGCGAGGCGCTCTTCCAACAGCCGCTGGGCAGTCTGCGCAGCATCCTGACGAAGAAGGTCGAACGTAAACTCCTCGCCAGAGAAGGGGAGTTCGCGGGCGTCGAGCCCGCGCCGTCCGCGGCGGCGCTGATCCTGGGCGAACGCCTCGCGGCGCTGGAGGCGGAGCGGCCCCCCGGGGCCGGGGCGCCCGCCGCGCCCCCCGCGACCGCGCCCGCCGACCGGATCCCGGAGCCCGCGCCGCCGCCCGCCGGCGCAGGGCCGCGCGAGCGCGTCACCCACGCCCTGCGATCCGCCGAGGCCCGGCTCGACGCCAACTTCGACGACGCCTGGCGAACCCTCGACGCCTACCCGCCCGCGCTGCGGCACCGCGAGGCGGTCACCCTGCTCCGCGCCTACGTCGGCGGGCAGCAGGCCGAGTGCGATCTGCGGCTCGGGCGTACGACCGCCGCCCGGCGGCGCTGGGGCGCCATGCTCAAGGACGACCCGCTCCACCCCGGCGTGTTGCGCAACCTCGCGGTCGCGCACACCTCGGCGGGGGATCTGGCCCCGGCCGCGCAGGCCTGGCGCCGCCATCTCGAAGGGCTGTACCTCAAGGACCTGGCCCACGGCGACATCCGGCGGGGCGCCGCCGAACGGGCCGAGGTCCACCGCGTCCTGGCCGGCTCCTTCGGCACGGCCCCGCTGTGCGCGGGTTCGTCGCCCGACCGTGAGTTGGAGGGCGACCTGCGCGACGTGCCGCCGGTCCTGGCGAGCAGCGGCAAGGTCGCGGTCGCCACGGCCCACCTGCGCCTCGAAGAGCTCAACCACACGCTCGCCCACCGCGCACCGACCCTGCTGCTCGGCGTCGGCCGCTCGGTGGGTGAGGACGAACTCGCCGCCGCCCGCGACCGCGCCGAACAGAGCGTCGAAGCAGCCGTACGCGAACTGCCGGCCCGGGTGCGCGAGCCGTTCGCGAAGCTGTGCCGGCAGCGCATCGACGCGGCGTACCGGGACGCGTCACAGACCCACGGGCGCACCCGCAGGGCCGGCGACGACACCGAGGAACAGGAGCACGAGAGGTGGGTGCGCGGGCGCATCCTGTGGCGGCTGCGGCTCGTCCGTGCGCTCACCGGGGCGGACGCGGAGTGGCCGCTCACCGAGTACTCCGGCGACGTCATTGCCAACCTGCACCTCATCGACGCGATGCCGCTCGACCCGGCGAACGACGTGGTGCAGCGCGCCGCGCGCCTCCTCGGCATCCCCGGCGACCCGGCCGAAACCCTCGCGCGCCACAACCAACTCGCCCAGTTGGCCTGCAACTTCGCGCTGGGCAGGATCTACGACGCGGCCGAGGAGACCGCCACCGGCACCGCCACCCAGGACTTCCCCGAGCGGTTCCGGCGCACCGCCCGCTCCTGGGGGCGCAACGGCGACACCATCCCCGAACGGTACGCGGACCTCCTCGACGACCCGGCCCAGCTCTACCACCCCTCCGCGCGCTCCGCGTTCGCCATCCTGGAGACGTCCGCGACGCCCGGCGACGACACCGAGCGGCGCGTCGTCGAGGCTGCCGTGACCGGTCTGACCCGGTGGGTGGCACGGCTGCCCGGCGCCACCGGGCCCGCCCGCGCCCTGGCCAGGCTGCTCACCAGCCTCGACCGGCACGACGAGGCGCGCGAAGTGCTGTCGACGGCACGCCGCGACGCGTTCGGCGAGCGCGGCAGACAACGGCTCACGGTGGCGTTCGTCCGCAACGACATCGACCGCGGCGCGTACGCGGAGGCCGTCACGCAAGTCCGGGCTCTCCTGGACGGCGGATCCGACGACGAGCGGCTGCGCCACCTCCTGATCGAGGCGTACAACCGCTGGATCGGCGCGGGCCACCAGGTGCCACCGGCCCGGGGTATCGCCGACGACCTGGCGCGGTGGAGCGACGCGGAGACGGTTCAAAGCTGCCGCGTCCTGGTCGTGGCGGCGACCATGGCAGCGCACCGGAACCGGCCCGACGGCACCCGCCTGCTCGCGGACGACCTGCGCGCCCTGTGGAACGCGGATCAGGGCAACGTGGAGGCGCGCTACCACCTGGTCACCGTGTTGTACGCACTGGCCTGGCAGATCCGCGAGCAGGTCCGCTCGTCCGCCGGCGCCGGCCGCCGCACCCTGCGCGACCGCCTCGATCTGGCCCGCACGGAATGCGCCCACCACGCCACCGCCCTCCTCGGCACCGGGGAGACGAGGTTCGCCGGCTCCGCCGACGGCGCGCAGGAACGCGTGTCGGACACGGGCGCCCTCACCGACGAGACCCGTCGCGCGAAACTCCGCGAGATCCTCAAGGCGGTCCGCCCCGACCCCGCCTGAGCGGGTCGGACCCGACGGTGCTCAGCGCGTCCGGCGGGCGTCGTGGGCCGCCCGGGAGGGCTACGCGCGCTTCTTGCGCGGCTTGGTCGCGGTGGCCGCTTTCGGCTCCTCGGGCTCGCCCGTGGCGATGCCCGCCGCCGCGTCCTGTGCCACTGCTGCGAGAATGGTCGCGAGGTTCACGTGCAGGTCGAAGGGGGCGAGCTCGAAGTACTTGAGAGCCTTGCCGTCTTCGGAGAGTTCCAGACTGCCGAGGACCAGACCGGCCTTTTCCAGCCGCTCCAGGTGCATATAGAGCAGGGGGCGGGACATGCCGAGCCGGCGGGCCAGCTCGCTGACGTACATCCGGCCCTCGGAGAGCTCGGCGATGACCCGCAGCCGCTGGGCATGGCCGACAGCCGCAAGTACAGCCAGAAGCTCCTCGCTCGTCATGGCCCACCTCTAGCAATCCCGGAAACCCTGTAGGCGGAGACTTTCCCATGGAATGAACGGCTGTCAAACGTTCGTCCCCGCCTACAGGCGGTCGGAGGGGGCGGCGGGCACCGCCACCGCCGTCAGCAGGAAGTCCTCCGTCACCAGCCAGCGGCCCCGGAAGAGGACCGATCCCGGGCGGCCGGGCAGGACCCGTGCGTGGAAGGCGCCCCGGTCCGAACGGGGGCCGGGGGGCGCCGGGCGCAGGGTGACGTGGATGTCGTACAGGGTGCGCGGACGGGTGAGGCCGGGGCGGGCGCCGTCGGGGAACCACGCCTTGAACGTGGCCTCTTTGGCACAGAACAGCAGCCGGTCCCAGTGGACGGCCGCGTCCAGGCGCAGGAGCGCGGCCCGGTGCTCCTGCTCCTCGGGGAGCGCCACCGACGCCAGGACGCCCTCGCGCAGCGGGCGGTGCGGTTCGGCGTCGATGCCGAGGGCGCGCACCTCGGTGCGCCGGGCGGCGACGGCGGCGCGGTAGCCGCGGCAGTGGGTCAGGCTCCCGACGGTCCCGGCGGGCCAGCGCGGGGCGCCCTCGGCGTCGGGCAGGAGCGGGGCCGGTGCCACGCCGAGCCCGCGCAGGGCCAGGCGGGCGCAGTACCGCCCGGTGGTGAACTCGCGGCGGCGCCCGGCGCCCACCCCCGCCATCAGGGCCCGCTCGGCGGGGAAGAGGCCCTCGTCCGGGGCGTCCCCGAAGTGCTCGGCGGCGGCGACAGTCTTCGGCAGGAGGTCTTCGATCAACTTGGCTGAGAGGTAAGGGAGTTGGTGAGGGCGCCGGTCTCGGTATCGCTGCTGGTGCCGGTATCTCTGCCGGTGCCGGTGCCGGTGCCGGTGCCGGTGCCGGTGCCGGTGCCGGTGCCAGTGGCGTGGGCGTTGGCGTTGGCGGGCGCCACCGGTTCCTGGCGCGCCTCGTGGCGGGTGGTGTGCAGCGTCGCCACCACGTCCTCGGCCACTTCGAGGACGCTCGGCCGGTCGAGCAGCACCGTGCGGTCGATCGGGATTCCGCACCGCTGCCCGAGTTCGCCCGACAGCCAGGTGCCGGTCATCGAGTCGATGCCGTACGCGCTGAGCGGGATCTCCCGGTCGATGAGGTTCTGGTCCAACCCCAGCGTATCCGCGAGAAGTTGGACGAGGTGGTCGGCGACTTCCCGTTCGGTGAGGGGCGTCGGTGCGGCGGGCGTCCGGTTCTCCATGGGCGTGCTCTCCTTTGCTTGTGCGGGGCGCGGCCCAGGGCGGCCGGGCGGGTGTCCCGCCTCACCGGCTCGACCACTGGGCGAGCAGCGGCAGCCGCCCGGCCCGTACGTCCTTGGCGCAGTCGCGGCGGCGGGTCTTGCCGCTGGTGGTGCGGGGCACCTGGTTGCGGGCGACGGCGAACACGCTCACCGGTGCGGGCAGCGCCCGCGCGACGGCGATGCCGGCGGCCCGTACGGCGTGGGCGAGGATCTCGGGGTCGCGCTCGGTCGTCTCGACGACCACCGCCACCCCCGCCACCTCTTCGTCCAGCGGCCAGGCGGCGGCCCGCTGGTGCGCGAACGCGGCGTGCGCGGCGCCCGCCACCGCCTCGATGTCCTGCGGGAAGTAGTTCTCGCCGCCGACCACGAGGACGTCCTTCAGGCGTCCCGTGATGAACAGTTCGCCGTCCTCGACGCACCCCAGGTCACCGGTGCGCACATAGGTCGTGCCGGGGGCCGCGTCGGGGTGGTCGCCGTCGAGCCGCGCCGCGAACACCTGTGCCGACTCCGCCTCCCGGCCCCAGTACCCCTGGCAGTTTCCGGGCGAGTCCACCCAGATCTCGCCGACCGATCCCGCCGGCAGCGGGCGGCGGGTCTCCGGGTCGACGACCCGCATGCGTACACCGGCCAACGGTGCGCCGCAGCCCACCAGTTCGACGGCGGCCTCCGCCGACGCCGCCGGCACCGCCGTGCCCCGCGCCAGTGCGTCCCGGTCGTAGCGGCGCACGGGCGCCTCGTACAGCGGGCGGCTCAAGGTGACGCTCAGCGTGCACTCGGCGAGCCCGTACCCCGGCGAGAACACCTCCGTACGGAAGAACGAGGGCCGGAAGGCGTCCGCGAAGCGGCGCAGGGTGTCGGCGCGCACCGGCTCCGCGCCGTTGGCCGCCACCCGCCACGTGGACAGGTCGAGCCGGGCGCGCTCCCGCGCCGGAACGCGCCGTACGCACAGCTCGTATGCGAAGTCCGGGGCGGCCGCGAAGACGTCCTCCTCGGCCTCGATCGCGCGCAGCCACACCATCGGGTCGCGTACGAAGGTGGCGGGCTCCATCGTGACGGCCGCCGCGCCGGAGACCAGCGGCAGTACGACGCCCGTGCAGAGCCCCATGTCGTGGAAGAAGGGCAGCCAACTGACCACAGTGGTACCGGAGTCGATCTCGCACCGGTCGCGGAGGGCGGCCATGTTGGCGACCAGGTTGCCGTGTCCGACGATCACTCCTCGGGGGTCGCTGGTCGACCCCGAGGTGTACTGGAGGAGCGCGACGGCCGTGGGGTCGAGGGCCGACGGCGCGGCGGAGATGTCGACGCCGGCGGGGGCCGGGGTGCGGGCCACGGCGATCCGGGCGAACGCGGAGCCGTCAATGGCCGGGAGGCCGCCCTCGCCGGCCTCCTCGGTCGGGGAGACCAGGACCGCGACCGCGCCGCAGTCCCGGCGGATCACCGCGAGCCGGTCGGCGCGCTCGCTCCTGCGGGGGCGCGCGCCCGTTCGTAGCGGCGGTACGGGCACGGCGATGAGCCCCGCGTACAGGCAGGCGAGGAACCCGACGGGGAAGTCGGCTCCGGGCAGCGCGGGGACGACGACCCGGTCGCCCGCCGACGCCACCGTCCGCAGGGCCGTGGCGGTGGCACGGACCCGGCCGAGCAGCTCCGCCGCGGTGACCCGGTCGACGCGCTCGCCGCCGGCGCCGAGGGCGGTGAAGACGGGACGGCCGGCGTCCGGCCCCGAGGCGCGGAGCAGCAGCGCCTCCACGACGGTCGCGGGGTGGGGCGGTCGTGCGGCGGGGACCGGCTGGTTCACGGTCGGCTCCTCTCGGTCGGCACGGGGTGCGTGGCGGCGGTGCCGGGCAGGGCGCCGCCGTCGAGCCACTCCTGGAACGCGGGCAGATCCGGCAGGATCACCGTCGAGCAGGCCAGCACGGCGAGGTTCTGGCACATGGCCGTGATGGCCACGACGGTGCGGCCCGCCCGGAACGCGGACAGCATCTCGGCGGCCGTCCCCATGCTGGGTTCGTGGCCCGGCAGCCACGCCACGCAGATGTCGCTGCGCGCGGCGAGCCGCGTGAGGTGGTGGAACATCTCGGTCAGGGCCACGAGTTCGGGCGCGAGGTCGGCACGGTGGACGGCCGGCAGATCGCCCAGCGCGGCGTGCGCGGCACGTACGTCGGCCCGGCACTCCGCCTCCCACTGGGCCATCAGGGCCCCGGGGTCGTGGATGACGGCGTCGGGCCGCCGGGCGAGGATCGCCGAGGTCAGCGCCGTGCGGTAGGACTGGTCGACGAGGTTGGAGCCGGTCCTCGCGCCCTGCATGGTGCCGGCGAGGAAGAACGACGGCGTCCGCTCGGCGGTGCGCGGCGGCGCGGTGGTCCTCACTCGTCCTCCAGGCTGTAGTCGGCGAGTTCGAGCCCGGCGGGGGCGGCCGCCCGGTGCAGCGCCGACGCCTCCAGGAGGAAGCCGTACACATCGGCGCGGTCCACGGCGACGGCGTCCGCGACGAGTTCGGCGTCGCGGTCGAACGCGGCGGATCCGTACCGGGCGACGGCGCCCTGGTTGTTCTTGCTGATCAGGCGGGGGAGCAGGGAGCTCGTGGGGCCGGCGGGCCAGGGACCGGCGAGCGGCAGGACGAGCTCGGCGAGCCGGCGCTCCCCGGGGTGCAGCACCCGCACCGACACGCTGTGCTGTTCCGGGTGGAGCAGCTGAGGCCGCACCCAGTCGGGGTCCGGCGGTACGGCGCCGAGCACCCGGTCGGCCGCGAGGAGGAACGAGCGCGAGATCACGTTGTGGCCGCGGCGCGGACTGAACCGTACGTAGGTGAGACGCACCGAGTCGTCGTCGAGCCGCCACTGCACCCGTACGCCGCTCGGCGCGGGCGAGCCGTCGGCGCGTACCCGGTGGGGATAGGCCTCGGCCGCGAGGTGGACCACGCCGTCCACGGCTCCGGAGCGCATCAGCCGGAGCGGGCGGCAGTGCAGCAGATAGGGGTCGAGCACGGTGATGCCGTCGGCGTCGCGGTGGACGGCTCCCACGTGGCGCCCATCGATGCGGTACTCGATGTCGCGGCCCGCCATCTCGGCCACCAGGCATCCGGCCTCGAAGGTCTGCCAGGCGCAGGATCCGCCGAAGGAGCGTGACGTACGGCCCGTGCCGAAGTACTCGTGCAGCTGGGAGCCGCTGTTGTAGGGGAACGACAGGAGGACCTCGTCGAGTACGAGGTCCTCGACCGCGCGGAGCGACCGTTCGACGGCCTCCGCCGATCCCGTGACGCTGATCACGCTCATCCCGGCCTCCGCTTCGGCTCACTGGTCGTGGCAGTGGACCGCCCGCATGGCGAGGGCCCGGTGACGATGGTCGTCGCCGGGCCTGACAGGGAGCTGACGGGAAAGGAGCCGGGCCCGGCCGAAGAGGCCGGGCCCGCAGGGGAGTTGAGCGGAGCAGACGCCGGACCGTCGGGGGATTCCGGTCCGGCGTCCGTACGGGGACCCGGTGGCGCTAGCGGTAGACCTCAGCCGCCGGGTGGGGGGCCGGCGTGCCGACCGGTGCGGTTGCCGCGTCCTGCTGGGCGCGGCGCATCGTGCGGGACGGCCACCAGCTGGCGTTGCCGAGCAGGATCAGGGCCGAGGGCAGGATCATGACGCGGATGATGAAGGCGTCGAGGAGGACGGCGACGGCGAGGCTGAAGCCGATCTGCTTCA
>NZ_JBEZKW010000065.1:0-35852 GCF_040651795.1 Streptomyces sp. NPDC048361 | reverse complement strand
CTCAGGGTCCGGTGGGCCGCGCGCCCTGGAGCCCTCAGGGTCCGGTGGGCCGCGCGCCCTGGAGCCGTTCGAGGTCCGAGGGGCGGACCTGGATGGCGAACACCGCGATCAGTCCCGCGACCAGAGCGAACGCCGTGGCCACGACGAACGCGGTCGACACCCCTGAGGTCAGCACCTGGTCGCTCCAGGGGCGGGGCAGGGTCCCGGTGCGCCGGAACATCAGACGCTGCGCCGGGTCGGCCTGACCCAGGAACTTGGGCACCTGGTCGGTCGCCGCGTTGCGGCTGGCCGTGCCGAACACGGTGACCAGAATGGACAGACCCAGCGAACCACCCACCTGCTGGGTGGCGTTGAGCATGCCGGACGCGGCGCCCGCCTCGTGCGGGGGGACGCCGGAAACGGCCATCAGGGTCAGCGAGACGAAGTTGAGACCCATGCCGAGGCCGAACACGAGGATCGGACCCAGGATGCTGCCCCCGTAGGTCGAGTGGACATCTGTCTGCGTGAGCCATGCGAGCCCGGCCGCGGCCAGCAGCGAGCCCGTCACCATGAAGGGCTTCGGGCCGTACTTCGGCAGGAGTTGGGAAGCGAGCCCCGCGCCCACCGCGATGATCGCGCTGACCGGAAGGAAGGCGAGACCGGCCCGGAGCGGGGTGAACCCCAGCACGTTCTGCACGAACAGCGTGAGGAAGAAGAACATGCCGAAGATCGCGGCGGACAAGCTCAGCATGATGCCGTACGTGCCCGCCCGGTTGCGGTCGGCGAACATGTGCAGCGGAGTGATCGGCTGCTGCGAGCGCCGCTCGACCAGGACGAAGGCGACGAGAAGCACCACCGCGGCACCGAACGACCCCAGCGTGAAGGCGTCGCGCCAGCCCTCCTGGGCGGCCCGGATGAAGCCATAGACCAGCGCCACCATGCCCAGGGTGGAGGTCAGGGCTCCGGCGAGGTCGAAGTGGCCGGAATGGCGCTCGGACTCCTTGATGTGGCGGGGCGTGGCCAGGAGGATCAGCACGGCGATGGGTACGTTGACGAACAGCACCCAGCGCCAGTCGAGCCATTCGACGAGTACGCCGCCGGCGAGCAGTCCGATGGCGCTGCCGCCGGCGGAGACCGCCGCGAAGACGCCGAAGGCACGATTGCGTTCGAGGCCTTCGGTGAAGGTCGTGGTGATGAGCGCGAGCGCGGTCGGCGACGCGATGGCGCCGCCGACGCCCTGGACGGCGCGCGCGGCGAGCAACTGGCCTGAACTCTGCGACAGTCCGCCGAGCAGCGAGGCGAGCGCGAAGAGCAGCACACCGCACATGAAGACCTTGCGGCGGCCGAGGATGTCACCGGTGCGCCCGCCCAGCAGGAGCAGCCCGCCGAAGGTGAGTGTGTAGGCGCTCACCACCCAGGCGAGGCCGGTGGTGGAGAAGTGCAGCGCGTTCTGTATGTGCGGGAGTGCGATGTTCACGATGGTGACGTCGAGCACCACCATCAACTGGCACGAGGCGATGACCAGGAGTGCGATCCCTTTGCCGCTGCCTCCCCGCCTGCCGGGGGCCGCGGTCGCGATCGTGGGTGTCGGCTGCGAACTCGTCATGGCGGACCTTGCCCTCGCACGAGGGACTGCGGACTCTGTCGCCCACCGTTCGACCTTATGCCCGGCTCCTGGGCGCCACCAGTCGATCAAGACCGGGATCCGGACCAGGCCCGGCTTCAGCTCCTGCTCCACCTCCGGCTTCAGTTCCAGAGTCCGCTCCAAGCGCTCCGGCCCCGGACGAGGCTGAGCGGAAATTTCATCTGACAGATCAGGAACAGGCGGCTATGCTCCCCGCGATGACTACTTCCACCAGCAGAATGGGGGACCCGTCCGCGCAAGGTGAGTGCTGATGCTCACTCAGATCGCGAACGAGGAATCCCGCCTTTCCCTCTGGCTGCGCGTGCGCGAGTTCGCCGTGCCGCCCGCCATGATCGAGACCGCGACCGACCGCCGCTTTACGGGGGACTGGTCCGGGGCCTGTGCCGCCGCACATGTCGACGTCGATCTCGACCTCCGCTCCGT
The DNA here is from genome assembly GCF_040651795.1 of Streptomyces sp. NPDC048361. NCBI lineage: Bacteria > Bacillati > Actinomycetota > Actinomycetes > Kitasatosporales > Streptomycetaceae > Streptomyces > Streptomyces sp. NPDC048361. The sequence goes on along the minus strand of NZ_JBEZKW010000065.1, from coordinate 33,805 downwards.
GGCCCGCACCCACGGCCGGGCGCTCTCGGCCCAAGTCCGGTCAGATATACGCCAGTTGGCGCCCGACTTGTTGCGCTGGCATCTGCCGCGCATCGCTCCCGACGGGCTGCTCCGCCCCGGTCTGACCCTCACTCTGGCCCGGTACGGGGACCCCGGGGGAGGCGGCCGCGACAGCCCCGTACATCTCGTCGTCCGCACACCGCCCGCCTGGGCGGACGCCGGTCAGCGGATGAGCCTCGACCTGTGGCACGGCCCGCACGCCGAGACGTCCGCCGCAGCCCGCCATCCCCGCCCACGCCCCCACCCGCGGTTCCGCCTCGACCTGCACCGGCACCTGTGGGACGCGCGCCGGACCGGCGAGCTGGCGACCAGGGCCGGCGCCGACGGGCCCGACGCGTCGCCCGCCCCCGGCGAGCCCGTACTGGATCCCCGGGTCCCCGCCGCGGTGCCGCCGACGAGGGCCTGTGCCCTGCGCCGCTGGGGCGCCGAGGCCGCCCTTCTGCTGCACGCGGAAGGGCGCTCGAACGGTCCGGTGACCGTACGGCTCGGAACCGGAGACCGGCTGGTCCTCGAACTCGCGGACCAGCCCGACGGCCTCGGCCCACCCGTCCTGCGCCTCGCCGAGCCTCGGGCGGTCACCGGCACGGCGGCGCTGATCCTGCCCGACGCGGCGACCTGGGAAGCGCCCGACCTTGAGCTGTTGCGCACCGGCTCCCTCACCGCCGACCGTCTGCATCCGCTCGTCGCAGAGGCACTCGCACCGGCACGCCCGTCGGGAAGCCCCCCGCCTCCGCCTGTAAGGGCTCTACGGGCGCGAAGCCGACCGGACGGGCCGGGCCGCGCACGGTTCGTGGAGTGCCGGGGCGAACGGCACCGGATCGGGCTCCGCGACGGGATCCTGTCCGCACTCGATCACGACCCCGATGAAGTTCGCAGAGAAGAGCTCCTGGCCGCACTCGGTGGTACGCCGCTTCCCTGTCTGCGCGCCGTCGACGAGGCGCACCGTCGCCCGGAATGCCTCGTCGGGGTCCGCGAACGGCTCGACCACGGAGACATCGCCGGCGCACTGGCCGTCGTCGAGCAACTTCTGGGCCCGGAAGCGGTGTTGCGCAGCGGCGGACTCAAGGACGCCCTTGAGGAAGCCGCCCGGCGGAAGATCGCGTACGGCCTGTACCGCTCGGGTCTGAACGGGCCCGCACCCGACCATCGCTGTGCACCGCCCGGCTCCCGCCCGAGCGACAACCGCTCGCACCCCCGGCTCGCCCACGTCCGCTGACCGGCCCGCACCACTCTTCGCCACCCCACCCCACACCCCGTCACGCCGCACGTGGCGCGGTCCGCCCTGCCCCTCCGAACCACCAGGTGATCCCGTATGTCCACACACGCCCCGCTCGCATTTCCCGCCACCCGTCCGTCCGGCCCGGCAGACAGCCACCCGTCGGGGCCGGCCGGCCCTTATCCGTCCGGCGTGGCCGATACGCGTTCGTCCGGCGAGGCCGGCGCGCATCCGTCCGGCCCGGTCGACGGCCACCCTGACGACCTCGCCGACCCCCGCCCCGTGTATGCATCCGACGCTCCTCAACTCGACGTCGCACAGGCCCTGTTGGACTTGCTGAGCGATACCGCCACGGAGTCGCGCCCCGAGCCGCAGCTCGACGCCCTCACCCTCAGCGTCTCCGCAGACCTGCCCGTCCTGTTGTGGGGCGAGCCCGGCATCGGCAAGACCGCCGCGCTGACCCAGCTGGCCGCCGCCCTCGACCTTCCGCTGACCACCGTGATCGCCAGCGTGCACGAGCCGTCCGACTTCTCCGGGCTGCCCGTCGTGGGCGACAACCCCGCCGAACAAGGGGTCCCGATGGCACCGCCGGACTGGGCCGTACGACTCGTACGGGCCGGCCGCGGGCTGCTCTTCCTCGACGAACTGTCCACCGCGCCGCCCGCGGTGCAGGCCGCGCTGCTCCGGCTCGTACTGGAGCGGCGCATCGGCACCCTCCAACTGCCGCCCGGCGTAAGGATCGTGGCCGCGGCCAACCCGCGGTCCTCGGCCGCCGACGGATGGGAGCTGAGCCCGCCGCTCGCCAACCGGTTCGTGCACCTCCAGTGGACCCACGACCACGAGGTCGTCGTACGCGGCCTCGGAGGGACCTGGCCACGGGCCACGCTGCCCCGCCTGGCCCCCGAGAAGCTCCCCGAAGCCGTGGGCTTCGCCCGCCGCGCGGTGTGCGGGCTGCTCGCCGCCCGGCCCTCGCTCGTCCACCAGTTGCCCAGCAGCGAGACCCGCCGTGGCGGTCCGTGGCCGTCGCCCCGCAGCTGGGAGATGACTCTGCGCCTGACGGCCTTCGCCACCGCCGCCGGTGCCTCCCGCGACGTACTCTCCCAGCTGGTGCGGGGGACCGTCGGTGACGGGCCCGGCCTCGAATTTCTGGCCGGTCTCGACCGGATGGACCTGCCGGACCCCGAGGACCTGCTCGCCGACCCGGCGGCCGCCACCCTGCCCGAACGAGGCGACCTGCGCCAGGCGGTACTCGACGCGGTCGTGGCAGCCGTACGCGGGCGTCCCGACAAGGCCCGCTGGGACGCGGCCTGGACGCTGCTGGTCAACGCGCTGGAGAGCGGCCCGCCGGACCTCGTGGTCGTCCCGGCCACCACACTCGCCTCGCTGCGCGAGGAGGGCTGGGACGTGCCCGGGGCGATCGAGCGCCTCGCCGGAGCGGTCTCCATCTCCCGGCGCGCCGACGACGCGGCGGCCCGTGCGCGCACGACGACGAAGGGACGCCGATGAGCCCGCAGGACCCTGCGGCACCCGGAGCCCTCGACTACGACAAGCTCTTCGCCGCGCGGCTGCACGCAGCCCGGGTACGGCCCTATCTCGCGGCGGCGCTCTTCGCCCTGCACCCCGTGGAGTCGCGGCGCGTACCCACCATGGGTGTCGACCGGTACTGGCGGTGCTATGTGTCGCCCGCCTTCGTGGCCCGCACGCCGGTGGAGGAACTGGCCGCCGTATGGGTGCACGAGGTGTCGCACCTGCTCCGCGACCACCACGGGCGCAGCGACCGGCTCGCGCGTGAGCGGGGGCTGAGCGGGCCGGCCCAGCGCCTGCGGATGAACGTCGCCGCGGACTGCGAGATCAACGACGATGTGTATGGCGACGGTCTCGTACGGCCCCCATGGGTGGTCGAACCCCGGTCCCTCGGGCTGCGCCCGGGCGAGCTCATGGAGGACTACCTGCTCACCTTCGGGCTCGGTCCCAGCACCCAGCTGACGGCCTGGCTCGACTGCGGCAGTGGTGCCGACGGCCTCGATCGCCCATGGGAGTGGGGCCCCGACGGCGCCCACGGTCTGAGCGGCCACGAGCGCGACGCGATCCGCTTCCGCGTGGCCCAGGGCATCACGGGGCGGCCGGGCACCGCGTCGAAAGGGTGGCGCAGGTGGGCCGAGGAGGCGTTCCATCCACCGCAGGCGTGGCGCGAGTTGCTGGGGGCGGCGCTCCGCTCGGCCGCCTCAGGTGCGGGCGCGGGTCAGGATTACACCTACGGCCGCCCGTCGCGGCGCTCGGCCGGGGTGCCGCGCGTCGTCCTGCCGAGTCTGCGCGCCAAGCCGCCGAGGGTCAGCGTGGTGGTCGACACCTCCGGGTCGGTCTGCGACGCCGAACTGGGCAGCGCGCTCCTGGAGGTGGCGGCCATCGCCCAAGCCCTGGGCGGGCGTCGCGACCTGGTCGGCGTGGTGTCGTGCGACGCCGCGGCGGGCCTGGTGCACTCACTGTGCCGCGGCCAGGGAATCCCTTTGATGGGCGGAGGGGGTACGGACTTGCGCGCCGGGTTCACCAAGGCCCTTGCGGCCAGGCCCCGTCCGGACGTTGTCGTCGTCCTCACCGACGGCCAGACACCCTGGCCGTCCACACGGCCGGCCTGCCGAACGGTGGTGGGGCTGTTTCCGCGGGGCGGCGGCGCCTCGTCGTGGAAGGAGGACGACCCCGACCACGTACCGCACGTCGCGCCGGCGTGGGCGCGTGTCGTGGAGATCGGTACGTCGTCACGCGGGCGGTGAGACACGCGGGCAGTGAGAGCGGTCCAACGCCGAGGGGTCCGGCCGTCTCATACTTCGGCGGCCCGCGGCAAGGCCGGGGCCGCCCTGGTGAGGTCCGTCAGGCCGTGAGCACCGAGTCGTCGAAGGTCCGCGCACCGGGAAGCCGGTGCCGCGCGGCGATCACGGCGGCGTCGATGTCCCGCGTCCCCGTCGACACACACAGGGTGTAGGTCACGTCGTCCAGCCGTTGCCGCGTCGATTCGTCGCCCTCGGCGGCGTTCAGCACGAGGAGGGCCTCGTACTCGTCGAGCAGATCGCGGAGCACTGCCGGATGCGCCATCAGCATGAGTGGAGACCTCTCCAGTCGACATGGTCACTATGTGTGTCATCTGGTGCCCGCCATTCCCGGACCTACACGTACCGACCACAACACGGCTGGGTGTACGTGGCGTCGGCTGGTGGTACGTGCCCTCCGCGCGCGCCACCGGCAGGGTACCGGGGCGGGAGGGCGCAGGCGGTTCCCTCGTACGGAAGGTGGGCACGTCATAGGCGTGAACGCTCAGGCGCTGAGAATGCTGGAGAAGGCCGGAGCCGCGGGGGTCGAGCACCCGGGCGGCACACTCCTGGCGCATCTGCGCCGGACCGGCGACCTGCTGACCGCATGGGGCGCTCGGCCCGCGCTCGCCACGGCCGGCCTGTGCCACGCCTTCTACGGGACCGACGGGTTCGCGACGGCACTGGTCGGCCTGGAACGCCGCGCGGAGGTGGCCGAGACCATCGGCGCCGAAGCCGAAGAGATCGTGTATGTCTACGCCGCGTGTGACCGCAGGTCCTCGTACCGCCAACTCGCCCTGGACCACGGGGTGTTCGTGGACCGCTTCACCGGCGCACATACATGTCCGGAGCTGCGTGCCCGTCGGGACTTCGCCGAGATCACCGCCGCCAATGAGCTGGACCTCGCCATGGTCAGCCCGCAGTTCCATGCCGACCACGCGGTCGGCCTGCTCGCCCTGTTCACCCGGTGGCGCCCGCTGCTCTCGGATCCGGCCTGGGCGCAGTGCTGCCAGGTGCTGGGGGAGACAGGCGGCTGAGCAGCTGAGTACGGGCGACGACCGGACGCTGAAAGGCGCTCTCTCAGGACGGGCGGGGCTGTGTGGTCAGCGAGCCGAGCATCTCCCGGGCCAGACCACGGGCCAGATCCACTTTGTAGCCGTTGTGGCGCAGGGGAACGGCGTCGGCCAGCTCCGCCTCCACCGCCTGCGCGACGGACTCGGCGGTGGGGACGGTACCGAGCAGCGCGGCCTCGGTGCGCCGGGCGCGCCAGGGCCGGTGGGCGAGCCCGCCGAAGGCGACGGCCAGGTGGTCGACCACTCCGCGATCGAGGTGCAGCACGGCGGCGACGGAAGCCAGCGCGAAGGTGTGGCCCGCGCGGTCCCGCGCCTTGCGATAGCGGGAGACCGTGCCGTCCGGCAGGGCCGGCAGCAGAACACCGGTGATGAGTTCGCCGGGCCTGAGCACCGTGTCCTGTTCGGGCCTGTCCTGCGGCAGCCGGAGGAACTCGGCCACGGGCACGCTGCGGGTCCCCGTGGAGCAGGCCAGCTCGACCGCGCCGTCGAGCGCCGCGAGTGCCACCGCCAGGTCGGAGGGGTGGGTGGCGACGCAGTGGGGGGAGTGACCGAAGATCGCGTGATCACGGTTGACCCCGTCGAGCGCCCCGCAGCCACTGCCGGGCACCCGCTTGTTGCACGGCCTCGACAGGTCCTGGAAGTAGCCGCAGCGGGTCCGCTGCAGGAGGTTCCCCGCCGTGGTGGCCATGTTGCGCAGCTGGTCCGAGGCGCCGCTGAGCAGTGCCTGCGGCAGTACGGGATAGCGCCGCTGCACCGCCGGATGGGCGGCGAGATCGCTGTTGCGTACGGTCGCCCCGACCCTCAGCGAACCGTCCGGCTGCTCCTCGATCAGGTCCAGGGGCAATCGGGTGATGTCGACCACGACGTCGGGGCGGTCGATGCCCTGCCGCATCAGGTCCACGAGGTTGGTGCCACCGCCGAGGTAGCGGGCTTCCGGACGTCCGCCGTGGGCGGCGGCCGCCTCCGTCACACTGTGCGGGCACACATAGGCGACCGGCTTCATGTGGTCACCTCCTGTATGGCCATCCCCTGTTCAGGCGCGCCCTGGGAGTCCATGTCCTGCAGCGCCTCGGTGATGCTCGGGTAGGCACCGCACCTGCACAGGTTGCCGCTGAGCTGCTCGCGGACCTCGACGGCGGTCAGCTGCACCGCCGCCTCGGACGGCAAGTCCATTTCGCTGACGACGGAGGACTGGCCCGCGGCAGCCGCGGCGGGTGTGCCCGCGGAAGCGGGTGGCCGGCCCGGGGCACAGTAGCCGCACCGCACGGTGTCCCGGTCGGGGCCGGGGCTCCGCAGCGGATGGCGGTCGTCCTCCGGACCGACGGAGGCGGCGAGGCCTTCGATCGTGACGATCTCGCGCCCCTCCTGTCCGACGGCCAGCAGCAGGCAGCTGGCGACGCGACGGCCGTCGAGCAGCACCGCGCACGCCTCGCACCCTCCGTCGTCGCAGCCCTTGCCCGAGCCGGTCAGGCCCAGGTTGTCGCGAAGACACTCCAGGAGGGTGACGCGGTGGTCCAGTTCGACCCTGTGGGTGGTGTCGTTCACCCGCAGGGTCACATGCGACTCGGTCGCGCCCGGTTCGGTCTGGGCGCCCGGTGCCGGGCTCCCGTCGCTCAGGCCGTGTCTAGGTTCCATCGTCGTGGGCTCCTCGATCCGGACAGTCGGCAGCTTGACCGCGTTCCCCACCCTCGCCCAGCTCACCGCCTCCGGCATCTTGAGCGCGGCCCCGCTAGTGGTCACCGGGCGCGGGCGCCGGCGCGAGCCCGTCGGCGACCAGTCCCGCGAGCACCGCACGGCCCAGGGCGTGCACCGCGGACTGGGGGCGCACCATCACGGTGAACTCCTTGATCCGGCCGGCCTCGTCGAAGTGGAGCAGGTCGATGCCGTGGATCTCCTTGCCGTCCACCGTGGCCCGGAAGGGCAGGACCACCGACGGCGCCTCCTCGCCGTCGGCGCTGGTCTCGGCAGTGCCCTCGTAGTGCCCGATGTAGCGCAGGTCCGCGAGGACGCGCACCAGCACTCCTAAAAGCCCGAGCACCATCGGTTTGCCTTCGAAGGGCACGAACTTGACCGGGCTGTACAGCCGGATGTCCTCGGTGAACAGGCCGTCGAGCGCGGCGAGATCCTGCTTCTCCGCGGCGGCGCGGAAGAGGTCGGCAGTCGTCACGGGCTCCGTGCGTGCAGGGCGTTCCGTGGATTCCATGAGGCTCCTCATACTCAACAATTTGACTATTCAGGTTCTTGAGTAGAATGCTCCAGGCGCCGGATAAAGGGAAGGGGCTCGGCATGGCTTTGCGACACGCGGTGATGGCGGCGCTGCTGGACGGCGAGTACAGCGGCTACCAGCTGGCCAAGGCGTTCGACATCGGCGTCGCCAACTTCTGGCACGCCCTGCCCCAGCAGCTCTACGCGGAGCTCGCCAAGCTGGAGAAGGACGGCTTGGTCGCCGGCCGCCAGGTGGTCCAGGAGACCCGGCCGAACAAGCGGCTCTTCACGGTCACCGATGCAGGCCGCGCCGAGCTGGAGAACTTCGCAGAGGCCGCATCCAAGCCCTCCTTCATCCGCGACGACCTCCTCGTCAAGGTGCAGAGCGCCGACCGCATCGGCACCGAGGCGGTGATCGCCCAGCTCGACGAGCGGGCGGCGGCCGCCGACGCCAAGGTCGCCGTGCTCGGCGCGCTGTTGCGGCAGTTGCGGGGCGAGGCGGACGAGGAGGAGTTCCTGCTCCACGGCGAGCGGATCGGACCGTATCTGACGGGCCTGCGCGGCCTCGCCTTCGAGCAGGAGCACAGCGACTGGTGCCGACGGATCGCGGCCGTCCTGCGCCAGCGCGGGAAGGACTGAGAAGGAGAGGCAGAGGCTGAGAGGCGGAGGCTGAGAGGCAGAGGCTGAGAGGGAGAGGGAGAGGCCGAAGGGTGGAGCTGGGCCCTGCGTGCGCGCCGCGACCGGGCGTGCGTTCCGGGATCCGTGGCCGACCTGGTGAAGCGGGCTTGGTTAGGGTGGGCGCGACAACATCTTCACCAACCGCACCAAGGAGCAGACGTGAGCGAGACGGCGTCCATCGCCCTGCAGCAGGAGATCGCCCGGGAACTCCAGGTCGCCACGGTCTTCGAGGCCGAGCGGGAGATCGAGCGCCGGGTGGCCTTCCTCGCCGAGCGGCTCACCTCCACCGGACTGCGCTGTCTGGTCCTCGGCATCAGCGGTGGAGTCGACTCCACCACCGCGGGCCGGCTCTGCCAGCTCGCCGTGGAGCGGGCGAGGGCCGCCGGGCACGAGGCGCGGTTCTACGCGATGCGGCTGCCCTACGGTGTCCAGGCCGACGAACACGACGCCCGGGTCGCGCTCTCCTTCATCCAGCCCGACCAGGTGCTCACCGTGGACATCAAGCCCGCGAGCGACGCGGCGCTCCACGCCGCGCTCACGGCCGGTGTGGGCTTCGACGGCGACGGTCACCAGGACTTCGTCCTCGGCAACATCAAGGCGCGCCAGCGGATGATCGCCCAGTACGCGGTGGCCGGTGCCCACAACGGCCTGGTCGTCGGGACCGACCACGCAGCGGAGGCGGTGTCCGGCTTCTTCACCAAGTTCGGCGACGGCGCCGCCGACCTGGTGCCGCTGACCGGACTGACCAAGCGCCGGGTCCGCGCGGTCGCCGACGCGCTGGGCGCGCCCGCCGAACTCGTCCGCAAGGTTCCCACCGCCGACCTGGAGACCCTCGCCCCGGGCAGGGCCGACGAGGACGCCCTCGGCGTCACGTACGACGACATCGACGACTTCCTCGAAGGCAAGCCGGTGGACCAGAAGGTCTTCGACACGATCGTCGCCCGCTACCGCCTCACCGAGCACAAGCGCCAACTGCCCATCGCCCCCTGATCGTTGAGCTCCCTCCGTCCTGTGCGCAGGATCGCCTAAGGCGGGCCCCCGGGGAACCGGGGGCCCGCCTCATGTATCTGCGACGTGTGCGATGAGGACGTGTGCGATGAGAAGCCACGACGTGTGACGCGGGTGCACCGTGTGCGACGCGGGTACACCACGTGCCACGCATGCACCTGGGGAAGACCTAGGGAAGCTGGTGCCTCTCCACCAGTACGCCCGCGATGAAGCCGAGCGCCGCCACGATGCCTACGGCGAGCGGCAGCGTCAGCCACGGCATCGTGAGCCACGCTGCGATGCCGCGCTTCTCCGTGCCGTCCGGGGCCTCGGCCGCCGGCCCCGCCTGCGGCGAGGGCTGCGCGGCGGTGCCGGGCTGGGGGAGGGCGGTCGTGGCGTCGAGTGCGCCACCGGTCCGTGCCTGCCGCGCCGTGGGGGCCGTGCTCAGGACGGGCGAGGCGGTGGTGGCAGGCGGGGCCGCCGCGGGGTCCTGGCCGTCGGCCTTCGTGAACGGGTCACGGTCTCGGGCCATGTCTTCGGTACTCCCTTGTCCCGGTGTGGGGCCCCCGTGCGGGGCGTCCCCATGTGGGTTGTTCATATGTAAGTTGTCCCTCTGCGGGCGGCGTCGCCTCAGGGTGCGACGGTGGTGATCCGCACCTTCTGACCGAGCGTCAGGCCGCCGGTGATCTGGGTGTTCGTGTCCGACTCGACGCCCACGCCCACCTCGGTGGCATGCGCCGTGCCATCGGGCGCGACGACCGTCACGGTGCGCTGGGAGCCGGTGCCACTCAACGCCGCCGTCGGCACGAACAAGGCGTCGGACGCTTCACCGGCGACGATCTGGACGCTGACGCCCTGACCGGTGTGCAGATCCTTCGTCGGCCCCATGATGTCGAGCGTCACGGGGTACTGCGCCGCGTTGGCCGGGGCGCCGCCGTTGACGGCCAGGGTCCCGACCGAAAGTACCTTCGCGTTGAGCACGGTGGTCGACTGGGCGGTCAGGGTGACCGTGGCGGACTGCCCGGGCTTGAGCCGCAGGGCATCCGCCTCCGAGACGTTCGCCTTGGCCTGCATGCCGGTCGGGTTGGTGAGGGCGATGAAGCCGCTCGGCGCGGCCGGGGCGCCGTTCGTGGCGGGGCCGCCCGTGGTGCCGGGCGCCGGCAGCGCACCCGGGACGGCACCCGCTCCGGCGGTGTACGTCGTACCGGTCACCGTCTGGCCGACGGTGGCGCCCACGGACGCGACCGTGCCGTCGACCGGAGCCGTCAGAACCGTTCCGTCGAGCGTGCGCTGTGCGGTGTCGACCGCGCTCTGCGCCTGAGCCACCTGCGTCTGGGCCTGGAGGAGTTGAGTGGGGTCCACGGACGGAGCCACCACGGGGACCACCCGCACGTACGAGACGTCATGGACGAAGGACACACCGGACACGGCGGCGGGCGGGGTCGACTCGGACGGTGTGGGGGTGGGCTTCGAGGGCGTCGGTGTGGGGGTGGGCGTCGGTGTGCTCTTGGGCGTCGGGCCGGGGGAGTGGCTCGCCCCGCCCGGCGTGTTGGTGCCGGCGCTGGGCGACGGGCCGGCCGGCTGACCGAGCGCCACCTTGTCGAGGTACGCCTTGGCCGCCGCGAGCGAGGTCTTGGACTCGGCGAGCACCAGGCGCGCCGCCTTGTCGTCGACCTTCGCGAGCACTTGGCCCTTGGCGACCTTGTCGCCGGGCTTGACGTCGACCTTGGTCAGCTGTCCACCGGTGGTGAAGTTGACACCGGCGTCGCTGGGCGACGTCAGCAACCCGGCCCCGGTGACGGTCGCCTGCACCTTTCCCGTGGAGACGGCGGCAGTGCGCGTGTCCGTGCGCGCGTGAGCGGAGCCGGGGGTGTCCACCACCGCGTAAGCACCACCCACGGCCGCGATGAGCACTACACCGAGCGCCGAGTTCAACAGGACGGCTTTATGCAGCCGCGGAAGGACCTTCATACGGGGAGCGTGTCAGCCCCTCCATATGCCCGCCATGTCCGCCCGGCCAAGCTTACGGACCAGTAACTTAGCCGAACGGGCACGTTGTGCGTACGCGAGGCCTACGGAGCGGGAATGGCTGCTCGCCCTACGTGTTCACACCCGCCCCGCCGTTCACTCTGCCTGACCGCACCCTCAGAGCGCGAGGCATTATTTACGCTCTGTCGTCCATGGCAGGGGCGGCAAGGGCACTGGTGCGCACCCTGACACAGAGGACCCGGCCTTGTCAGTGCCCGTGCGTAACCTTTTCGGCGTGGGAAACACCCAGGAACAGAACGAGGGTCAGCTCTTCGCGTGGCGCGAGCTGTTGCAGCGGTGGAGCGACGAGTGGCTCGACCCCGTGCTGCACGAACAGGAACGAGCAGAGCCGTTCCCCGAGGAGGTGCGAAAGGCGCGATGGCTGGGTGGCGCCGGAGCCGCGGCCGAAGACCTCCGCGCGCTCGAACAGCGCCTGGGCGCGGCCCTGCCGCCGAGCTATCGGCAGTTCCTGCTGACCAGCAACGGCTGGCTCGACACCACGAATGACATCGGCCGGCTCCTGTCGGCCCAGGAAGTCGGATGGACCCGCGACCTCGACCCCGAGCTGGTCTCCGCCTGGACAGCGGGGCACACGGACGCCTCGTCGCGTGTGAGCGACGAGGAGTACTTCCGCTACGGCGACGACCAGGACCCCGTCTCGGTGCGCCTCGACTACCTGCACCACACCTTGACGATCAGTCACACGCCGAACAGCACGGATGTCTATCTGCTCAACCCCCGCGTCATGACCGCCGACGGCGAATGGGAGGCCTGGCACCTCGCGCACTGGCTGCCCGGCGCGGTCCGCCATCGGTCGTTCTGGGAGCTGATGAACGCCGAGTACAGAAGCTTCCACTACGACGCGGACGCCGGGTGAGAGCCGTGGCGTGACCGTTACTCCCTCTGGCGGCGGCTACAGCGTGCCCCCGCCGTCCACCGTCAGGACCGCGCCGGTGACGAAGGAGGCTTCCTCGCCGAGCAGGTAGCTCACGGCGTCGGCGATCTCCCTCGGTTCGCCGATGCGCCTCAGCGGCCGGTCCGCCGCCTCCGCGTAGAACTGCTCCACTGGACAGCCGAGTTGACCTGCCTCGCGTTCGAGCATGGGGGTGCGTACGTCGCCCGGCGCCACGCAGTTGGCCCGGATGCCGGCCGGGGCGTGGTCGAGGGCCATGGCCTGCGTCAGCATCACCACCCCCGCCTTCGCCGCGCAGTAGGCGGCGGCACGGCGTCCCGCACGGAGCCCCCAACCCGAGGCGATCGTGACGATCGCGCCGCCACCCGCGCGCGTCAGATGAGGAATCGCCGCCCGGCAGGTCAGGAAGACCGAGTCCAGGTTGTCCTCGAAGGTGGCACGCCAGTCCGCCGGGGTCAGCTCCGTCACATCACCCCGCCGGATACTGCCCGCGACCGTACACAGACCGTGCAGCGCGCCGAACTGCCCGACGACACCGTCGAGCAGGGCCTCGACGTCCTCGGGCCGCGACAGATCACAGCCGAACGGCTCGGCCCGGCCGCCGGCCGACCGTACCTCCAGGGCGATCTCCCGGGCGGCCCCGGCATCGCGGTCGGCCACCGCTAGCGTGGTGCGATGGTCGGCGAGGCGACGACAGACGGCTGCGCCGATGCCGCCCGCGCCCCCGGTGACCAGGACGACACGATCCGGTTCCGCTGCCGATTCCGGTGCCGGGCCCGGCACCGCCGCAGCTCCGCTCATCGCCCCTCCCCTTCCCCGAAAGCGCCGGCCCCGCCACCCGCCGCGGTGGACGCGCCCGCTCCGCCCGGCCCCGACGTGCTGCCCAGCACCATGGCGAGCAGTGCCTTCTGGGCGTGCAGGCGGTTCTCGGCCTGCTCCAGGATCAGGGAGCGGGGCCCGTCCTTGACCTCGGCGTCCATCTCCTCACCGCGGTTGCTGGGCATGCAGTCCAGGAAGGGCGCGTCAGGAGCGGCCAGGGCCATCAGCGGCTCGGTGACCCGCCACCGGTCGGCGAGCCTGGTCCGCGCCTGCCACTCGTCCTGCCCGGTCAACTGGAGGGACTTCCAGCTCTGTACGTACACGGCGTCCGCGCCGCGTACCGCCTCCGCCATGTCGTCGCAGAAGTCGAGCCGGGCGCCGGACGCGGCGGCGAGGGAGTGCGCCTCCTTGACGTACCGCTCGTCGAGGTCGAAGCCGGGCGGGTGCGCGAACGTGACGTGGTGGCCGAGCAGCGCGGCGGCCAGCAGGGAGGAGTGCAGAACGCCGGGGGTCTTCTGCCGGGAGGAGTACGCCCAGGTGTAGACGACCCGGCGCTCGGGGAGCCGCTCACCGAACCGCTCGCGCAGGGTCAGCAGATCGGCGAGCACCTGACAGGGGTGTTCCTCGTCGTCCAGGGCGTTGATGACCGGGATGGAGGCGTGTTCCGTCATGGTGCGCAGCCTGCGGTGGCCCGCGCCGTAGTCGGCCATGTCGTACCAGCGCACCACGAGGGCGCTCAGGTATCGGCTGAGGACGCGGGCGGTGTCCTCGACCGTCTCGTTGTTGGCCAGGCGGAGCTCGTCGGGACCGTAGGTGTAGCTGCGTCCGCCCAGTTGGGCGGCGGCCACCTGGAAGGAGACCCGGGTGCGGGTGGAGGGTACGTGGAACAGCAGCCCCAGGTCGGTTCCGTCGAGGTAGGCGTGGGTGTCCTCACCGCTCTTCATGCGGTCGGCCAGGGCGAGCAGACTGCGCAGCTCGTCGGCGGAGAAATCGGTCATTCCGAGTATGTGGCGGCCTAACACGGCGTCACCTCTCTCGTGGGTCGTTCCGCGGGTGTTCAGGGTGCCCAAGGTGTTCCGGGTGTTCCCGGTGGTTCGGGTGTTCCGGGTGGTTAGAACGGTGGGCGTGGTTAGGGCGGTGCGGGGCGGTGGCCGCGGGTCGGTGAGGCTCGGGCGACGGCGGCGCCTGCCCCGCGTGCGCCTCCGCGTGCGCGCCGGGCACGGCTGCCGGGCGTACTCCCCTGCGCTGCCGCCCGGTCAGCCAGAACTCGCCGAGCGCCGCCACGGCGAACATGCCGGCCGCGTACCCGATGCTGACGCCCATGAAGGGCAGCATCAGCACCGTCACAGCCGTGACCAGGTAGTTCGTCCAACGCATCGGCCCGGTCCGTACGAGTCGTACGGCGGAGAGGAACGCGAGCAGGAATACCAGGAGGTACGCGGCGGAGGACGCTTTGATGAGGACCGACTCGTTGGAGTCGGTGGCCACGAGCAGCCCGAGGGTGAGGCTGTAGCCGGGCACCAGGGCGAGCACGGCACGGGACGGAGTGCCGGTGCGCGGCGAGACCCGGCTCAGGCCACGGGGGACGATGCCCTCGCGGGCCAGCGCGAAGACGACCCGGGACGTCCCGAGGCACCAGGCGTTGGTGGTGAGCACCAGCAGGACCGAAGCCACCAGATACCCGGAGGTGGCGTGGTCGGCGCCCGTGGCGATCCGCAACAGCCGGGTGAACCCGGTGAGCCCCTCGGCGGTGTTCTGATCGGCCGGCAGGGTGAGGGCGACCGTGAGGGCCATGGCGAAGTAGAGGACGCCCACCACACAGACGGCGCAGAGGATGCCCCGCGGAAACGTGCGGGCGGGGTCGCGTACTTCCTCGGCGATGGGCGCCGCGTTCTCCCACCCGATGAAGCCGAAGAAGCAGATCAGCAGGGCGTCGCCGAGAGCGGACCAGCCGTGCGGTGCGACCGGTGTGAGGCCGGCCGTGCCGCCGTGGGGGAGCGCGAGGACCATGACGGTGCACAGCAGGCCGGTGACGACCACGAGCACGGCGAGCTGCACACGGCCGCTCACCTTGACGCCGAGCAGGTTCAGTGCGACGCAGGCGAGGATGACCCCCGCACCGGCCGCGAGCGACGCCCGGTTGGAGGCGCCCGGCGCCAGTGCGGCCATGAGGTAGCGGCCGGCGATCAGCCCCAGGACGGGGTTGGCCGCGAGCAGGGTCATCAGGAGGTAGAGCGCGGCGATGCGGCCCGCCCGGCGGCCGAAGGCGACCTCGACGAACTGCGCCACCCCCTTGCTCGTCGGGTGCAACGTCGAGAGCTTGGCGAAGACGAGCGCGAACGGGTAGCTGTAGAGGATCAGGACGGCCCATGCGAGGAGCGACAGCGGCCCCGCGGTGGTCCAGGCGAGCACCGGGATCACCAGGAGGCCCACGCCGAGGACCGAGGTCAGATAGTGGACGACGAGCCCGGGGACTCCGATGTGCCGCCGCAGGACGTTCGCCGCCACTGGGAGCCTTCCTGTTCCGTTCCGCAGGAGGACGTGTCACGGGCTTCCGCCGGATCCGCCCACAGGGCGTCCATGGTCTCGTGCGACAGGGGCTTGGCCAGATCGCGGCGCGCGGCGTATCCCATGTTCACGATGAGACGCCTGCCGCCGGTCACGGGGTACACCCGGTGCAGCGTCGTGTCGGACCGCAGGAAATAGAGGTCGCCGGGCTGGAGTTCGACCGAGTGAATGGGGCTGGACAGGAAACTACGGTGCAACTGCGGGTTTTCCTTGTTCCACTCCGTACGGGGTACGCACTGAACGAATCCGCCCTGTTCGAGCGGCGGGCATTCGACCACCCACACCAGCGCGAAACTGTAGTCGTCCCAGTGCCAGCCATGCGTGTCGCCGGACTGGGTCAGCTCGGTGATGACGAATTGCTCGGGAGGATAGGGACATTCGAGAACGTCTTCCGCCGCGACGGCGGACAGGGCTTCCCTGAGGCCGGACGACGCGTACACACGGGGAAGGATCCGGCCGTGCTGGGCGATGTCGGCACGGCGTACGTTGTGCATCCGCCGCGGCGTGCCGCCCGTCTCGGCGAACACGCCGTCCCGCCGCACCGCATGGCGGCCGATCAGCGCTTCCGTCTCCTCGGCGATCAGCTTCTTGACGTCGTGCGGCGCGAGGAAGCCCGTCTTCACGAAACCGTGGGTGAGAAAAGCGGTGCGGGCGCGGTGCAGACGGAGGGGAGAGACCTCGTGGACCAGATGCTGCTCCAGGGCGTCGACGACGCTGTCGGCGCGTGCGCTTTCGTCGATCATGACAATTCCGTTCCCCGATCTTTCCGGGCGAGGCCACCTTCACGTTCCGGCCCGGTGGCTCACGCGATCCGGGCGCTCCGTGGTCTTTGACCAGTGAACAGTGCACTGCGCCGGGCGTGCGGCGGAGAGGGACGATTCACGCCATGGGGGAATGGCCGGGACGCATTCGGGCTTCAGCAGCGGCGAAAAGATCCACAGCTGCATTACTTGACAGTTACCGGCGCTCTGTCGCGAAATTCCGTCACGATAAAGGGAATTGAGCCACCCCGCGGCCTCGGCGTGACTACCATGGGCGCCGCCCCTGACAAGCGGACGGCCCCAGGCCATGTGGTGTCCACTCATGTGGCGTCAATTCATGTGGCCGCGGCCTCTGCGGAGTGAGCCCGGGCGCGTCGGGCGCCGCGGAAGAGCGCCGGCATCGCCCCGGGCCCGCCGTCACTTCTATGCGGCCGTCCGGTCCAGTTCGCTGGTGATCCGCTCGCGCAGGGCGTCATGCCGGGGAGCCAGCGCGTGGCGTTGGTCCCGCCAGTTCTCGTGGGGGTAGAGCCAGACCGGTAGGTGCACCAGATCGGCGGGCTCCCATGAGTAGCGTGGCCACACATGTGCGTGGAGGAACCCGTCGGTGTTGCCGAGGATCTCCAGGTTCACCCGGCGGAACGCCGGGTCGAGCGCGCGGCAGGCCAGTTCAACGGCTTCGCCGAGCGCGTCCATGGCGGAGAGGAAGTCCAGTCGTCGGGCCCGCGACAGGTCGGACAGTCGCTCGACGTGCGGGTCGTCCACCAGAAGAACCGAGTAACCCGGCAGGAACTGCACATCTCCGATCGCCGCGAATCCGGCGCCCAACCGCCGCATCACCGTGGGGTTCTCACCGCGCAGCGCGGCGCCGATCCGGTCCGTGCGCCAGTCCTCGCTCATGACGCTGCCCCTGCGATGCGCAGGCCCGCGGGTTGTCGCACCCCTGCGTCGCGCACGTCCTCGGGCCGTCGCACCCCCGCGTCGGGCACGCCCCCGGGTCGTCGCACCATGATGACGTCGACGGGGTCCTGTGCCTCCACGGTGAACCCGTGGCGTGCGTACAGCCGTTGGGCGGGGCTGCCCTGGAGGACGTCGAGCCGCACGAGGTCACCTTCGGCGTCGGTGCGCCGCAGCACGGAGCGCAACACGGCGGATCCGACCCCGCGGCCGTGCAGGCCCGGGTCCAGGTAGAAGTGCTCAAGCCAGTGGCCGTTGTCGGCCGGGCGCAGGGCGACGCAGCCGGCGAGGGCGCCCCCGACCAGCACCACCGAGGTGTGCCGGGGTTCGAAGGCATCGCGCAGCCGCCGGCGTACCCGGTGCTCGTCGAAGCGCCCCAGGCGTTCGAGGTCCGGGCGCATCACCAGGGCCCGCAGCTCGGCGATCGGCTCGACATCGGCGGCCCGGGCCGGCCGGAGTGCCCATGCGACGGGCTCCTCCTCGCCGGCCCGGCCCGCGCCGCGGCCCACCCGTATCTCTCGCGTTCCCGTCATCGCATCCATGGCCCGGAGTATCTCAACAGGCCCGGGAGCCCGCCCATGCAGGCCCTCTCGGCGACATCGATGCCGATCGTCGACGGCCGGCCCGGCGGCCGGCTCAGGTCGCCCGGACGAAGCGCTCGCAGGCCGGGCACTCGTCGAGATACCGATGCCGGCACTCGACGGTGTGCTGCAGGAACGTAATGGCCTGTTGCATGCCGACGACCTCCTGTTCGAGGGCGGCGATCTTCGCCCGCACAACCGCCTGTGCCGCGTGCTTCTTCGGCGCCATGGCGGCGATGACCTCGGGCAGCGAAAGCCCGACCCGCCGCAGCTTCAGTACGGTGCGAGCCTGCTCCAGAGCCTGGTCGTCGTAGATGCGATAACCATGGCTGTCGCGGAGCACGGCGAGTGCCCCCACCTCCTCCCAGTGCCGCAACACATGCGTCTCGACGCCGAGTTCGGCGGCTGCTTGTCCGATCGTCCGCATCCCACACGCCTTGCCTTCATGGCGACCTGAATCCTTAACGTCCCGATCATGCCTGACACCAACAGCCCCAAGGGCCCTCACCACCGTGCTCCGAAGAGCCCTCACCACCGTGCATCGATCCTGGTCACCGGCGCGACCGGCAACCTCGGCCGTGAGGTCGTCGACCGCCTCCGGGCACGTGGCGCACACGTACGCCGCCTCGTACGCCATGAAAGCGGCCTGAGCTCCGACGCCGAGACGGTGGTCGGCGACCTCACGGACCCGACCGTCCTGCGCGCCGCGCTCCTGGGCGTCGACGCCGTCTTCTTCATCTGGCCCCTGCTTGATTCCGCCCCGGCCCATCACGTGGTCGCGGAACTCGCCGCAGCGGCGCCCCGCGTCGTCTACGTGTCCTCGACGGCCATAGACGACGAAGCCCCGCGCCAGAGCGACCCCATCGTGCAGGTGCACGCCGACATGGAGGCTCTGCTGCACGATGCCGGGCTGCGGCCGGTGCTGCTGCGCAGCGACACTCTGGCGTCCAACGCCCGTGGCTGGGCAGGCCAGTTGCGGACGGGCGACGTCATCGCGGGTACGGACGTCGCGCGCACGGCCGTCGTCGACGAACGTGATGTAGCCGATGCGGCCGTGGCCGTACTGCTCGCGCCGCATCACACTCAACTCGCCGCGGGCCGCACCTGTTGACCGGCCCCGAGGTCCTCAGCCGCGCCGACCAGGTCGCACGGCTCGGCGCCGCACTCCGGCGCCCACTGCGCTTCGAGTCGCTTCCCGCCGATCTGGCACGCTCGCGCATGCGCGCGGACGGCCGCCCCGAGCCGCTGGTGGAGGCGCTGCTGGCCGCCCTGGTGCGGCGACCGGAGTCGAACCGCATCACCGATCACGTGGAGCGCCTCACCGGTCGCCCGGCCGGCACGTTCGCGCGGTGGGCCATGGATCACGTAGCCGAGTTCAGCTGAACCGGTACCGGGTGAGGGGGCAGGTACCAACCAGGTACCTGCCACCCTGGCGAGGCTGGTACCAACTAGGTACCATCGGGTGTATGCCGTCCTTGAACATCACCTTCACCGATGAGGAACTCGAAGCGGTGCGGGCTGCCGCGGCAGCCGAGGGAAAATCCCTCAAGCAGTACGTGCACGATCTGCCGCTGCGTGAACAGCAGCGCCTCCAGTTCGTCCGCTACGCGCTGTCCTGGGGAGAGCAGCAACGCGCCGAGTTCGACGACGCCTTTCCCGACGAGGCGCCATCCGGATCCCGAGGCCAGGGGGCGGACGCCGCCTGATGGCCCTCTACATCGATGTCCCGTGGCTCCTCGACGTGCAGGAACAGGCAGTCCCCGAGGACGTGAGCGTCGCCGACTACTCCGCGCTCGTCGCCGCCGTCGCCCGCCACAGGACCCGTATCCCGCGGCCCTCCACCGCCGACCCCGAACCCGCGTGGCGGGCGGCGGCCCTGCTGCACACCCTGGTGCGGCTGCAACCCCTGCCGCACCGCAACAGCCTGTACGCCTGCCAGGTGACGGCCGCGTACATGTACGCCTCAGGCGAGGGCATCGACCCACCGTACGGCGCCATGGTCGACCTCGTACGCGACATCCAGGCCGGCAAGGTCAGCGTGTACCAGGCCGCCGAGCGGATCCGAGGCTGGCGCATCTGACGGGGGCAGGGGAGGGGGGCGGGGGCACGCCAGGTCAGTCCCGTTCGCCGGCCAGGAGTTCGCCGAGGCGTCGCGAGGCGAACTCGGTGAGCGGCCGGCTGCTCATGAGCCGGCACGGGGCCTGACCGACGGTGTGCGTGCGGACCTGGCCGGTGGCGGCGAACTCCTCGCCGACGCGCGGAAAGTGGGTGCCGTTGTCGTCGCCCACGTCCCGCGCTTCGATCCATACACGCTGCCCGCCGACGAGGTACGGGAAGCGGCGCAGCTTACGGCGGTGGTGGGGAACCCGGGCCTCGGCGTAGTGGAGGAAGGAGTTGCGATCATGGCCGACGCCGAGGAGAAGGACGTCGGCGTCCAGGCGGTGCAGCACGTCGAAGGGGGAGCCCGCGCCGAGGGCGTACGCAAGGGGCTGCTGCCGGGTGATCTCGTGCGCGGCGGGTCCGATCGCGGCAACGGAAGCCTGGGGATGGGCCCCGCGGATGCGTTCGGGGTGGGCGAGGACGGCTGCGGGGACCGCCCCCATCGACGTTGGCAGGGCGTCCTGGAAGAGGGGTACCGCGTCGCGCGCGGCCGCCACCTTGTCGCCGGCCGGCTCGGGGTGCTGCGGACAGGGGTCGGCGACCTCGGGTGTGAAGGTGGGCACGACCAGGGTGCCGGTGGGCGTGAGGCAGTCCAGGAGTGCGCCGACCACGGCCGCACCCCCGCCGTCGACCCGCCCGAACGCGGACAGTGAGGCGTGCACGATCAGAGCCGATCCCTCCCTGACGCCGAGCCGGCCGAATTCCTCGGCCAGGCGGGCTCGGTCGAGCGGGGCGACGGTCGGATGGTGCATGGTTCTCCCTCGTACCGGCCCGGCTGGGCGGCGCAGTTCTCCTCGGGCCGGATGGCGGACCACGGCGTCTGCCGGATCGCTCCCCGGAGGTCAGTCCCGCCGTGTGTGTCAGGTTGCCCCGGCGGCGTCGGCGAAGATTTTGACACGTGTGATGTCCGGGTTGGCGCGTGGGGCCCGGGTCCTGGGTCCGGGGACGTATGCCCCGCTGGCGTGCCGGTTCGGTGCGGGACGCAATCGCTCGGCCTCCGTGCGGGACGCGATCGCTCGGCCCCAGTGCGGGATGGTGCGGCGAAGGGCGCCGTCGGCCGGAAGCGCGGAACCACGGCCACGTACGCTCGTCCCATGAGCAGCGAGATGGGATTGCGGGAGCGCAAGAGGCAGCAGACCTACGAGACGGTGTCGGACACGGCGGTCGCGCTGTTCCTGGAGCGCGGCTTCGACGGCGTGTCGGTGGCCGAGGTGGCGGCGGCCGCGGGCATCTCCAAGCCCACCCTGTTCCGCTACTTTCCGGCCAAGGAGGACCTGGTCCTGTACCGGTTCGCCGATCACCAGGACGAGGCGGCCCGCGTCGTGGCGCAGGGCCGGTCCGAGGGCCTCGCCCCCCTGCCCGCCCTGCACACGCACTTCCGTCATGGGCTGCGGCGCCAGGATCCGGTGACCGGCCTGAGCGACAACCCCCATGTGCTCGCCTACCACGGCTTGTTGTACGGCACCCCGAGCCTGGTGGCCCGCCTGTACGGCTACCAGGACCAGTCCGAGCAGGCGCTCGCCGCCGAACTCGGTGAAGGGCTCGACGCGCGGATCGCGGCCGGCCAGATCATCGCCGCGCAGCGCATCCTCGCCCTGGACAACTGGCGCCGGATCGCGGCGGGCGAGAGCGCCGGGGCGCTCTACGCGGAGGCCGTCGAAGCGGCGGACCGTGCGTTCGAGCAGCTGGGGGAGGGGCTGGGCGGGCGGTACGGCGAGCAGTACGGCGCGAAGGGGTAAAGCGTTACTCGGTAAAAAATGTAACTCGGTTACGGTATCGTGGTCCGCATGACGCCACTCGACCGCGAACTCGACCAGGAGCGGGTCTACCACGACACCTGCCGAACGGCCCTGACCGCCATGGTCGAGGGTGCCGGGCATCGTGTGGTCATCGGCGAAAACGCCTTCGCCTCCGGCGCCGACGCCGAAGTCCTCGGCTATCAACTCCGCAGCTGGGCCAAGGAGTTGCGGGAGATGCCGGAAGGCCCGCTGTTCTTCGGCCGGCTCGACTTCGGCACGTCGGGCGCGGGTGATCACGCCGGTCAGAGCTACCACATCGGGCGCCGCCGCATCAGCGAGCATCCCTCGGCCCCGCCCCTCGTCGTCGACTGGCGCGCCCCCGTTTCCCGCCGTTTCTATCAGGCGAACGCCCGCGACCCCCAGGGCGTCGAGATCCGCCGCCGCTTCGGCTGGGCGCAGGGAAGCACGGGTGCCGCCGAGGAACTGACGGGACTGGAAGACGAGCGCCTGGCGGCGCGAGAACCGGGCCCCGCAGACGCGCCCCTGGCCGGGCAGACCGGCGCGGCCCCCGCCGGGCAGCCTCACACCGGCACCGCCCCCGCAGGTGCGTCCCTGACCGACCCGGCCTCCCTCGGCACCGCTCCCGCCGGCGCGATCCTCACCGGGGAGATCGAGCGCCCCCGCGTCGGCCCCATGCGGGACATCGCGGCGACCATCCAGCCCGACCAGGACGACCTGGTCCGTGCCGAACTCGCCCGGTCCATCTGTGTGCAGGGCGCTCCCGGCACCGGCAAGACCGCCGTCGGCCTGCACCGGGCGGCGTACCTTCTCTACACCTACCCGCAGCGCATCCAGCGCCGCGGCCTGCTGGTGCTCGGACCCAACCGCACCTTCCTCGCCTACGTCTGCGAGGTGCTCCCCGCGCTCGGTGAGAACGACATCCGCCAGTCGACCGTCGACGAGGAGATCGTGCGCGAGACCCGCGACCGCGAGGAGCGGGCCGTCGATGACCCTGCGGCGGCGTTCGTCAAGCACGATGTACGGATGGCCGAAGTGCTCCGGCGCGCGCTGTACGGACGCGTCCGCGAACCGGCCAACTCCCTTGCACTGCGCGAAGGTTCGTACGCCTGGCGAGTGGCGCGGCGTGAGCTCGCGGCCATCGTGGAGGCGGTACGGGCCGAGGCGCCGCCGTACGCCACCGGGCGCGAGCGGGTGCGCAGCCGGGCGGTTCGCGCGATGCAGCTCCAGGCCGAGCAGCGCACCGGGCCGATGAACAACACCTGGCTCCAGAAGATCACCAGGGCGCGCCCGGTGACGGAGTACGTCGACGCCGTGTGGCCGAAGGTGAAGCCGCAGGAAGTGCTCGCCGACCTGTTCACGGACCCCGAGGCACTGGCCGTGGCCGCCGACGGTCTCCTGGACGCCGCCGAACAGAAGGCGCTGCTGTGGGCGAAGCCGCCCCGGTCGTGGAAGTCCGCTCAGTGGTCGGCGGCCGATCTGGTGCTGCTCGACGAAGTGTCCGGTCTGATCGAGCACCCGGAGGGATACGGGCACATCGTCGTCGACGAGGCGCAGGATCTGTCCCCGATGCAGTGCCGAGCGATCGCCCGGCGCGCCGTGTTCGGCTCGCTGACGGTGCTCGGCGATCTCGCCCAGGGCACCACCCCGTGGGCGGCCCGTGACTGGCGCACCCACCTCGCCCACCTCGGCAAACCGGAGGCCGCCGTGGTGCCGCTGACCACCGGGTTCCGCGTGCCCGCCGCCATTGTGGAGCTGGCCAACCGGCTGCTTCCCGCGCTCGGCGTCGATGTGCCGAGCGGTCAATCGCTGCGCAGGGACGGCGAGTTGAGCCTGCGTGAGACCGCCTCCCCGCGGGACCTGGCCGATGCGGTGGTCGACGCGGTGCGTGCGGCACTGGCCCGGGAGGGATCGGTGGGGGTGATCGCCGCCGACCGTGACGTACCCGAACTGAGCGCGGCCCTGCTCTCGGCCGGGTTGGCCCCGCGCCCCGGGAGCCGCCTCGCGCTGCTGCCCGCGACGCTGGCCAAGGGCCTCGAATACGACCATGTCGTGGCCGTGGAACCGGCCGCGATCGCCGCGTCGGAGGACCGGGGCCTGCACCGCTTGTACGTGGTCCTGACCCGCGCGGTGTCGGGGCTGGAGATCGTCCACAGCCGTCCGCTGCCGAAGGAGTTGACGCGACACCCCTGAGCGCCCGCGCCGGCTACCGCATGTCGGGCGCCTCATTGCCGCTGTCGCCCGGCGCCCGGCGCCCGATGCCGTCCGCGGCCCGCTGCCCGAGGTCGGAGGGCGGTGTCACGCCGGACCGGTCCGCGGCCCGGCCGGTGTCCGGCTCGGCCGTCGGCCGGCTCGTCCGCATCCGGGCGTAGGCGTACACACAGCCGGCGAGCGCCAGGTCGGACAGGAGCATGAACCCGATCGAGTACGAGTCCTTCGCGCTGTAGATCGCGCCCATGACCAGCGGCGGCACGAACCCGCCGAGCCCGCCCATCGCTCCCACGATGCCGGTCACACTGCCCACCTGGGGCTGCGGGGTCACCTGGGAGACCAGGGCGAAGACGCTGCCGCTCGCCGTGCCGAGGCCGGCGCCCATGCAGAGCAGGGCGATCGTGCCGCCGGGGTACAGCGTCGGGTCGAAGGCCTGCACGATCGCGAGGAGGGCGACCACGCCGAGGGCTCCCGCCGTCACGAGCGCCGGGTGGATCCGGTCCGAGAGCCAGCCGCCGATCGGGCGGAAGATGACGGTGGCGAGCGCGAACCCGGCCGCCTTGGACCCCGCGTCGGTCGGCGACAGCGCGTACCAGGTCTTCAGATACGTGGGCAGGTACACGCCGAACGCGACGATGCCGCCGAAGCCGATCGCGTACAGCGCCGACAGCTCCCAGGTCACCCTCAGTCGTCCGGCTCGGCCGAGCCGCGAACCCAGCGTGGCCGTGGGGATGGGCCGGTCGGGACGGTCGGTGATGAGCAGCGCCGCGAGCAGGGCGTATGCGGCGAGGGCGATCGCCACGACGAGGAACGGCACGTTGTACCCGTGCTTGGCGATGCGCGGGGTGAGGTAGCCGGAGAGGGCCACACCGCCCATGCCCATGCCGAACACGCCCAGCGCCAGCCCGCGCTTGTGCGGCGGGAACCAGGAGTTGACCAGGGGGATGCCGATGGCGAAGGTCGTTCCGCCGAGCCCCAGGAGGAACCCGACGACCAGCATCAGGCCGTAGCTGTCGCGCGCCGGGATCAGCAGCAGTACGGGCACGATGGTCAGCGCGGACATCAGCGGGAACATCAGCTTCGCGCCGTACCGGTCGGTGAGCGCACCCACCGGGATCCGCCCCAGCGACCCGACGAGCACCGGGACCGCGACGAGCAGCGACTGTTGCAGCGAGCTGAGGTGCAGCCGGTCCTTGTAGTCACCGGCCAGCGGCGCGATCAGGTCCCACGCCCAGAACGTGAGCGTGAACCCGACCGTCGCCATCACCAGGTTCCGGTACGCGGCAGCCGAGGGCTTCGAGGTGTCCACGGCCTCAGTCAAAGGCGGCACGCGAACGGGGGCGCGCCGGGCTGGGCCGTATGGGGTACGCGACGTGAGGCGCCGCGGCGTCCGGGGGCCCACGCCGGAACCAGGCCCTACCCGCCCGGATCCTCTCTCCGTGTACGGCATGGGCATCCGGCCCCGGCGTGGCCCTTTCGACCACTGTGGCGGCAACCCCCTGCTGGCCGGCGTGCCCGTCCTCGTACACACGAGTATCCGCTCAGCCGTTCAGCTGCTCACTCACCCTGCGCACCGGGCCCGTAGCGGGCCGCGATCTCTTCGGAGCCGCTCCACCGGCTGTAGGTGGGTGACTGAGGCCAGCCCTCGGGGGAGTCCTGCCACTCCTCCTGGCGTCCGTACGGCAGGAGATCGATCAGGGCGAAGGTGTGGCTGAGCTGCTCGGTGCCGCGCCCGGTGGTGTGCCAGGTGCGATACACGGTGTCGCCGTGTCGCAGGAACACGTTGACCGCGAACCCACCGCCGGGCGGGGCGCCGACATCGGCCCCGAAGGGGCTGTTCGCCGTCGAGTACCAGGACATCCGGTTGCCGACGCGACGCTTGTAGGCGAGTGCCTCGTCGATCGGGCCCTGGGTGACGATGACGAACCGGGCGTCGTAGGCATCGAGGAAGCCCAGCCGGGCGTACTGGGACGTGAATCCCGTACAGCCCGAGCACTGCCACTCCTTGCCGGGGAACCACATGTGGCTGTAGACGATCAGCTGCGACTTCTCACCGAAGACGTCGGCAAGCCCGACGGGCCCCTCTTCGCCTTCGAGCGTGTACTCGGGCATCTCGACCATCGGCAGCCTGCGCCGCTGGGCGGCAAGGGCGTCGAGCTGCCGGGTGGCGGCCTTCTCCTGGACGCGCAGCTCGTCAAGTTGGCGCTGCCAGGTCGCGGCATCGACTACGGGCGGTAGTGCTTGGGCGGTCATGGACTCCTCCAAGATTCACGGCACGGCGTGTGGCTCGCACCGTTGGACCCCGCCCGCCCGCCAAACTCATCGGTTACCCGGCCACCACATGCATCGGATGTCAGTGGTCGCTGTAGCTGAAGTCGCCCATGGACCAGGCGCTGACGTCCTTGATGGCCACGCGGTACATCCCGCCCGTCTCCGGGATGCCCACCGAGCCCTGCAGAATCCGCGCCACATGGAAGTGGAGGTACTTGGGAGGCCCGTCCTGGCGCGGCTCGGCCGTGAAGACGGCCGCGAAGGCACGCAGGTCGTCCGAGTCGGCGAGAACCTCCGACACCCGCTGCCTCCAGACCGCCTCGGGAGCCAGCCGGCCGGTCAGGACGGCTCCAGCGGTGACCACGGTCAGAGACATCTGATTGCTGTGCTCGGATTCCACCAGAGCGGCGACATCAACAAGCAGTTCGTCAGGCTTCGACATGGAAGGGGATTCTAGCCACCGGCCGCCCGGCCCGTCCCGGCGAGGTCGAGCGACTCTCCGTACGGCAGCGGAGGCGGAGAGTCAGCCCTTGGCGTGCGACGTGTGGCCGTCCGGTTTGCCGGGTATCGGCGTGTTACGGAAGTGAGTCCTGAGCCTCGGGAGCTGCTAATGCCCACCAGCGACGCGATCGTGATGCTGCGGGAAGGCCACAAGGAAATCAGGCGGCTGATCCGCTCCTACCGGGCCCTGGGGGATCCCGGCGCGGTGGGGCAGCTTCTGCGCGCGCTGGCCGTCTATACGTATATCGAGTGCGAGGGAATGTATCCGCGGGTGTCCGTCCTGGCCCCCGACACCGAGAAGACCATCCTGTCCCTGCGCGAGGAGCACCACATCGCCGAGGTCCTGGCGGCGGAGCTGCACGACATGCGTCCCGAGGACATCGCCTTCGACGCCAAGGCGCGCCTCTTGATGGACATCGTGGAGCGGCACATGGACACGGAGGACGCCATGTGGTTCCCCCACGTCCGGGCCACGGTGAGCCGCAGGGATCTGCGCGAGATCGGCGCGTGGATGGCGGTCCTGGCCGAACGGGCCCCGCGCCGGCCACGCCGCATTGCCCAGCAGAGGGTCTGGGACGCGGTGGCGGCCTGAGGCCCGAGGCATACGGGCCTGAATGAATGAGGTGCCTCGGGCCACACAGCCCGCGCGACACGGGGGACACGCGGCGGAAGAGGACGCAAGGGGACCGACGAGAAGAAGGGAGCAGCATGGCACCCGCACGTCATGATCTGGACCGGGCATGGGAGTTGGCCACCAGCGCGAGCGATGCGCCCGAGTGGAGCCCGGAACCCGAATTCCTGCAGGTCTATGTGCCAGGCTGCTCCGTGGCGTGGTCCTGCGGCACACGACGGCAGATCCTGTGGCGTCTCCACGTCCCCGGCAGGGATCTGCGTCCGGTCAGTCTGAAGCTGGTCACCGCGGATCAATGGCGGGGCGCCGTTTGCGAGTTGGCCGTCGACGTCGATCCGAGCTGTGGGGGCACGGCCGTCACGGTGCCGCACGTTCTCCCGGGTACGTACTGGATCCAGGTGGCGCGGGGCAGCAGGCTGCTCGCCACGAGCCGCCCCTTCGCGATCGGCCCGTCCACGCATCCCCGCCAGGGCTACGGTCACCGCCGTCAACGGTCGGGCCCGCCCCGGGGCCGGCGTTACCCGCACTGATCGGGAGCGTCCGTCCGGGGGTTGCCGCCACCCGTGGGCGACCCTCGTCGGCCTGTGAAACAGGTGCGGGACCAGCCCATTTGGCCTCCTCAGTCGCAGAGGAAGTCTCAACTCCCATGGCTCGAAAGGGAATTGAGCGAACCGGGTGGCCGGCCGGTCCTGGCGCTGTACGGTGACGTCGGCTGTACCGAACATGTCGTCAGTTCACCTGCTCCGCCCCGGTTTCCGCTGTACCCGGCCGAAAGGAACCACGTGAGCACGCACACCGAGCCTGTCGAGCCCACGGAAGAGTTCAGCCTCAAGTACTTCTCGGAGAAGGACGGCACGCTCCTCTACAAGGACGTCGCGGTCTTCGGAACCGTCCAGAACAGTCGTCAGCAATTCCTCGTCGGCACGGGAGGCCGGCTCTACGTCGCCGGCACGGACCATGCGCTGAAGTGCTGGGTGCAGAAGCCCGGCGGCGGCGACGCCACGGCCCAGCAGATCTTCGGCGTGGTCGCCGACGAACAGTCCGGCGGTTACACCGCCCTGCGCGCGGAGGGCGTGAGCAGCTGGGAGCACTCCTACGGCGGTGACCTGACCAGGACGCTGGGGCTGCTCCAGGCGATCTCGAAGAGCAACGCCTTCTCCTCGATCACCTGGGGCACCCCGTTCTGCACCGCCGGCTGGGTGGCGTCCCTGATGCCGACCCTCAGCTCGCTGGGCACGGTCAAGGTGCCCGGCGAGACCGTGGTGATCGGACAGAACGTCCACTCGTCGACCATCGTGGGCAGCGCGTGGCTCAAGGGGGTCGTGTCGAGCGACTGCAAGCAGGAGGACTTCCCGACGGAGTGGACGTCCGGCGTCGTCGCGACGCTGTGCCCCCGGGCCACGGGCCACGCCGACCTCGCCAACATCAAGATCTTCTGCGACCTCCTGAAGGCGGCCAAGTTCAAAGCCGTGTGGAAGGCCGACCTCGCGGCCCGGATCCGCTTCCTCCTCACCAACTACCCGCAGCACACGAAGACGCTCCGCGCGCTGCCCAACATCGAGTTGTACTACGGCAAACTCTTCTGATCCGGTGACGGCGTACGTCCTTTGGCGGACCCGGGGACGTGCGCCGGGCCGCCCCCTGCGAGCAAGCCGGCGACCGCCGAGGGGCCACGGCAGGGCGTGCGCTCCAGTGCGCCGGGTCGGGGCCGGACGGGGCGCGGTCGGGCCGATCGGGGGAACCCCGGCGAGGTGAGACGCCGAGGGGCGGCGAAACCGGTGTCATGGAGGACGCCCGCCGCCTCGTCCCGCTCGCAGGAAGACCCTCCCATGCGCACCCGAGCCCTTCGCCGCCTCGCCGCCCAGCCCAACGTGCTGTTCGGAGGTGTCTACGGCGCGGTCCTCGCCAGCTCGATCGTGGGCGCGCTCACCCAGTACGGCGCGAGAGCGCGCACGGACCGGCTGTACGACGCCAAGTGGCTGCTGATCACGGCGATCGCCTCCGCCCTGGCCCACGGGTACGCGCACATCATCGCCCGGCGCGGCCACGAGCGCGACCACGGCGGCCGGCAGGCCCTGTGGATCCTGTTCGAAGAGTGGCCCCTCATCGCCGCCACACTGCCCACCTTGCTCCTGCTCTACGGAGCGGGGCTCGGCTGGTGGGGCTCCCAGCACATCGAGTACGTCGTCTTCGCCGTCAACATCGCCCTGCTCTTCGGCTGGGGCCTGTTGGCCGCGCGCACGGCCGGCCGCACCTGGGGCGCCGGCGTGCGGCTGGGCCTGGGTGACGGCCTGCTCGGTGTGATCGTGGTCGTCGCCAACGCGATCATCAAATGACGGTGTCCGCGACAGGCCGGCCGAGGACGCAGTCGCCGCACAGCGCACCCTTGCGCCCCGGAGCGGCACGGTAGATCAGGCAGCAACTCCTGCGCCGGAAAGCGCCGTTGGGGCTGGTGATGGCAGCTCCGGTCAAGGCGGGGCTGTCCAGCAGGAACTCGACGGCGGTACGGCCGCGTCGCGCCAGCTCGGGCCGCGCCGTGGCGATCATGGCCGAGGCGCCGTTGAGCGCGGAGGCTACATTGCCCCGCAGGATGGGGGTGGAGAGTGAGAACGGCCGCATCTCCATGGCGAGTTCGGCGAGCGGGCCGTCGAGAAGCGCCCGGGGGTCATCCGGCGCGGGGGAGCCCGGACATACGGCTGCCGTGGGAAGCGACAGGGGAACGGGGCCGCCGAGCACCGGCTGCCAGTGCACATCCGCGAGGTCGAACGCGAGGACCCGGCCGTGCAGCACGAACGCCGCGAGCGCGGGCGACAACAGCCGTGCCGCCAGGCCGAGATGGGCCACCGAAGCGGCCACCCGTACCTCTACGGCGTCGAGCGGCTGACCGCCCGCCGCGGCAAGCCACTGCCGCACGGCCGTCACGCGCGCCTCGATCAGGGGACGCGACATCGTCACCCACGGCCCGACCGCGGGCGCTCCCGTGGGGTGCGTACGCAGGGAGAAGAACGGCCCGAGCGCGGAGATCTCCGCGATCACCGCGCTCGGCTGCGGGACGGACGTCACGCGGGGAGCGGAGCCGGGCCCTGCGCGGAAGCGTCGGCGGGCTCCCGGTGGGGCTCGATGAGGCGCTCCGCCAACGGGCCGAAGAACAGCCCGATGGCGGCCCACAGGAGCAGTTGGGCGGCGCCGGAGAAGAAGCGGAAGGAGAACAGGACGTCGGCGGGGAAGCCGGGGTAGACGATCGCGCCCTTGGAATCCTTCAGCGGCAGCGGTGTCTCGGTGGCCTGGTTGCCGTAGTTCTCCTTGTTGAAGGCCAGGTGGCCGAGCGAGGGCAGCACCAGCATCACGATCCCGATCGCGACCACGAACGCCCCACCGCCCAGCAGCGTGGCGTTCCAGGTGCCGTACCGGACCCTGAGCCGCTTGCCGAGCCAGACCGCCCCCGCCAGGAAGGCGATCGAGCACACCACCATGATCAGATACAGGCCGCTGCGCTGCCTGATCGTCTCCTCGTGGCCGATCGCCGGCGGGTTGGCCGGGTACTTGAGGAACGGGACCAGATACATCGCGAAAAATCCGCCACCGGCCACGAGGAGAGCGAGCGTGCGGGCGCGCAGCGCACCGGCCCGGCCGAGGCAGACCGTATAGGCGACCGCGAACAGCGCGCCCATGGCCATGCCGAAGAAGATCATGCCGACGCCTATACCGACATCTGCCTGGATGGTGCGGCTGAACAGGTCGGGATCCGCGGCGTCCACGGGGAGGCCGGCCGCCTTGTCGAGCGCGCTCTGGGCGGCGTCACGGCCGCTCTCGTAGGCGATGGCCTTCGCGATCTGGGGCTCGGCGAAGATCCGCGCGAAGACGAAGGCGAGCAGCCCGGCGACTGCGCCGACGAGAACGCCGCGCAGTATCAGCTTCTTTTCCATGTCGAGTTGTCCGTACTTCTCGTTCGTGCTTCCGAATGGGTCAGTGACGGGGGAAGCCGAGGAGGTCAGTGACAGGGGAAGCCGAGGAAGTGACGACCGTCGTGGACGAACTCGTGGATGTGCATGTCGTTGCCGAACACCGAGACGGCGCCCTGGTCGACACCGATGAAGTAGTAGACCACCAGCGCGATGATCGCGGAACCGACCAGCCACAGCACCGACTTCGACACCGGCAGGACGATCGGCGTGGCTGCCGGGCGGGATGGGGAAACACTGCTGCTCAAGGCGGAGCCCTCCTTCATGGGATCTTGCGTCCCTGTGAACAAACGGGGCGAAGCGATGGAGAAGTGTCTGACTCGCCGGCCACCCTCGCGGGCGGTCGGCTCACAGTGGCGCGACCGTGCTGGAATCTCACCAGCTTCCTTATCTCATCACTACACGTGGAGCATAGGGCTGCCTTGCCGGACGGGTCAATCAGGCCGTCGCCACGGCCTGAGCCGCGGTGACGCCAGGGTCGGCCGGGGCACCTGAGCCCCCCCGGCCGTCCCTGCCGGCGATGATCAGGACACGGATGTCTCCAGCTCGCCGCGCACCGTGCGGGCGGCGGCGACCAGGTTCTCCAGGGCAGCGCGGGTCTCGGGGCCGGGCGCGTGGAGTGAGCGAGCGGTGCTACGGCGCTGGGGGCCGCTGCGGGGAGCGGAGTACGAGCAGGGTGATCTCGCTGGGGGCGAAGACCCGGAACGGCGGGCCCCAGAAGCCGGTCCCGCGGCTGGTGTAGAGGAGGGTGCGGGCGCCGTGGCGGCTCAGGCCGGCGAGGGCGGGCTGGTCGAGGCGGACCAAGTGGTGGAAGGGCCAGATCTGGCCGCCGTGCGTGTGCCCGGAGAGTTGCAGGTCGACGCCGTCGGCGGCCGCCCGGTCGACAAACTTGGGCTGGTGGGCCAGGAGCAGGACGGGGTGGCCCGGGTCGGCGCCGTCCAGGGCTCCGGCGAGGTGGGCGCGGTGGCCGGCCAGGCCGGAGGACTCGGCGGTCACGTCGTCCACACCGGCGACCACGAGGGTGTCGCCCCCGCGTTGGAGCAGGAGATGGCGGTTGCGCAGCGGCTCCCAGCCCAGCTCGTTCATCAGGTCGACCCAACCCTGGGCCTCGCTGTAGTACTCGTGGTTGCCGGTGACGTACACCCGGGCCCAGGTGGCCCGGACGCTACCGAGGGGAGCGGCTTGTGTCCTGCGGCGCTCGGCCGTGCCGTCGGCGATGTCGCCGGTGTGGCAGACCAGGTCGGCGTCGAGCGTGTTGACCGTCTCGCAGACCCGCGCCGACCAGCGGGCGCGGTCGAGCGGGCCGTAGTGGGTGTCGGTGATGAGGACGACACGCGTACCGTCCAACCCGGCACCCAGGCGCGGGAGTTGCACATCAAGGCGGCGCACCCGCGGAACCCGGCGGGCCTCGGCGTACCCCCAGACGAGCAGCACGGCGGCCGTCACGAGGGTCGCCCAGGTGACGATCCGGGCCCGGTCCTGGCCGTCGCCGACCCCGGCCACGGCCAGGACGAGCCGCAGCAGAGCGCCGAGCAGAACCGACCAGGTGAACAGGATCCAGCTGCCGCCCAGCAGGGTGTCTCCGAGGATCGCCGCCCCGTCCTGCTGCCGCCTGCCGTGACCGCGCACCATCGCGAGCGGCATGGCGATCAGACCGAGCGCGAACAGGGCGGTGCCCACCAGGGTTACGGGGAGCGGCCAGTGCTGACCCGCGTACAGCAGCAGCCCGCAGGGCACGGCCCACAGCAGGACGGGCGCGACGAAGGGGAGGCAGCGCATCAGGCGGTGCAGTCGGCTCGGCCGCGTCCTGCGGGCCGCGCTGTCGGCGGATCGGGACTCGCTGGTGTCGGTCACACTTCGCCTCCTTGATCGAACAGGCTGCTGTCGCGCGCACTGTATCCGCCGGGCGGGTTCGGGGGACCGCCCAGGCCCGCGAGGGCCGCGGCCTGGTGGAGCAGGGCGATGAGCATGGGGGAGGTGAGGCGGCCTGTGAACGTATTGCGCTGACTGGGGTGGTAGCAGCCGATCACATGGAGTTCATCGTGCGCGGCCCGGCCGCCGCGTTCGTTCCGGCCGGCTTCCGTCGCTCGCGCGGGCTCCGGCTCGGCGCGTCGCAGCGTCACCACAGTGCCGTGGGCGAACCGGGGCCGGGGGCGCGGCAGTTGCCATCCCGCGGCGGCGAGGACGGGCAGGAGCGTCTGCCAACCGAAGGCACCCAGAACGACGATCGCACGCGGGTTCAGCAGCTTGATCTCGGCCGCGAGCCACGGTCGGCATGTGTCCCGTTCCTCGGGCGTCGGCTTGTTCGCGGGAGGAGCGCAGTGAACCGGTGAGGTCACGCGCACCCCGTACAACTCCAGGCCGTCGTCGGCCGTGACTGCGGTGGGCTGTGATGCGAGGCCCACGGCGTGCAGGGCCGAGAAGAGGAAGTCGCCCGATGCGTCGCCGGTGAACATCCGGCCCGTTCGGTTGGCGCCGTGCGCGGCCGGAGCGAGCCCGACCACCGCCAGTGGGGCATCGTGCGGGCCGAATCCCGGCACCGGCCTGCCCCAGTACTCCCAATCCTGGAAGCCCGCTCGCTTCGTCGCGGCGACCTCCTCGCGCCAGGCGACCAGCCGGGGGCACGCGCGGCAGCCGGTCAGCCGGCCGTCCAGCTCCCCGAGCC
>NZ_JBEZKW010000064.1:0-39528 GCF_040651795.1 Streptomyces sp. NPDC048361 | reverse complement strand
CTTCGCTGCTCGATGCCGGGCGGCACCTTCAGCCTGTCCGGCGATTGAGGACGAGCGCCCTTCAGGCGCGAACGGGGTCTGGGGCGGAGCCCCAGGGGGCCGCACTCTTGAGTTGCCGCACGGGCGGGCGGGGAAGGGTGCTTCGGGTTTGGGGCGGAGCCCCGGGGGCCGTGCTCTTGAGGTGCCGTACGGGCGGGCGGGTGGGGAAGGGGGCTGGGGCGGAGCCCCGGGGGCCGGGGTTTTGAGTTGCCGCACGGGCAGGTGGGGGACCCGCAGGATTTCGACTACCCGCCGGACGGCTACCACGCGTCGATCGCCGACAGGTCCGACTGCCAGTACGTCACCACCGCCTGGCTCGGCACAACCGCGACGCTCTTCGTGAGTGAGGCCCGCGCGGCGGAGCCCGTGGAGCCGTTGGCGTCCTTGTTCTGGAAGTGCACCGAGACGTGCGAGGTCGTCCGCGGCTTGCTGCCGTCGTCCTCGCCCATCGTGCGCACCATCGCGTAGGCGGACGCGCCGGGGGAGAGCGAGACCACCGCCTGCGGAATCGTGTCCTTGTCCACGGCGAGCGGCGACTGCTGGTCGTCGAAGAAGGACACGGACGGCGCGTAGTAGGCGTTGCACAGGGTCGAACCGGTGTTGGTGACCGTCAGCAGTATGTGGTTGATCGGACGCGTTACCGGCGTCGCGGTCAGCTTCACGTTCGCGCCGGTGCAGGACGCGTCGGAGGAACCGCCCCCGGAAGAGGGCTTCTTCGCGGACTTGCCGCCCGAGTTGCCGGCGCTGCCGGACCCGCCGCCCGTCCCGCCCCCAGGGTGCTGGGCGGAGGCCGAGCCCGCGCCCTTGCTCGAGCCCGTACCCGTACCTGAGTCCTTGCCGGGGCCCGAGTCCGTGCCCGAGCCCTTGCTGTCGCCCGCCGGGGTGGCGGCGGGGGAGACCGACGACGGCTTCTCGGCGGCCGTCGAGCCGCCGTCCGAGCCGTCGCCGCCACAGGCGGTCAGGGCGAGGGCGGCGACGAGGGTGGAGGTCGCGGCGGCGGCGATGCGGAAGGCGCTGGTACGCATGGTGAGGGTGCTCCCCGTGTGAGTAGGTGAGGTGGTGTGCCGGTCCGCGGTCTGTGCGCGTCAGCGGCGGTAGTGGTGGATCAGCGTGACGAGCGTTGCGATGGACGCGGCCAGGACGACCACGGCCATCGAGTCCGTCACGTTGAACCGGATGCGGAATCGCATGGGTTGCTCCCCGGAGCGAGCTGTTCGGCTGCTTGCTGCACCTACCTTGCGGGCCGGTCCGGCGGCCCGGCAACGAGCAAGGGACAATGGGGGAAGCTGGAACGCTGAAACACCCTTTGACCTGGGGAAACAACCTGTCCCTGGAATGCGTTCCTGGGATGGATGGGGAGGGAACCGGGGCATGGCGACAACGGAGTCCGAGCAGTTCGCGGCGCTGCTGCGGGAGTTGAAGGACCGCTCGGGGCGCAGCTACGGGGTGCTGGCCGGCCGGCTGCACATGAGTACGTCCACGCTCCACCGGTACTGCAACGGGGACGCGGTCCCCACCGAGTACGCGCCCGTCGACCGGCTCGCCCGGCTGTGCGGCGCGAGCCCCGAGGAGTCCGTCGAGCTGCACCGGCGCTGGATCCTGGCGGACGAGGCCCGCCGCCGGGCACGCGGCGCGGGACAGGGTGCGAGTGCGGGGCCGGGGGCGAGTGCGGGGGCGACCGACCTCGACACCGACCGCACCGCGCCCCGCAACACCGACCCCGCCGTCGGGTCCGCCGAGCCACCCGCCCCCGGCCCCGCCGAGCCACCCGCCCCTGGCCCCAACGAGTCAGCCGCCCCCGGCCCCAACGAGTCAGCCGCCCCCGGCCCCGCCGTGGAGCCCGCCCCCGCCCCCATCGAGCCACCCGCCCTCGACCCCGCCGAACTACCCGCCGTCGGCCCCGCCGAACGACCCACCGGCCGGCCCCCCGCGCCGCGCTCCCGTCTCGCGCGGCTCGTCCCGGTGCGCCCGCTCGGGCGCAGGACGCGGCTCGTGCTCATCGGTGCTGCCGTTGTCGCGGTCGCCGTGCCGGTCACGGCCGTCGCCGCGCTGTCGGGAGGCCCGGCCCGCAGCGACACCGTCGCCGACACCGCCGCGCGTACGAACCCGGTCACGGGCAGCGCCCGGCCGCCCATGTCCGCCGGCCCCAGCGCCGTGCCCAGCAGGAGCCCGAGCCCGTCCGGCTCACCCTCCGCGTCCTCCTCGTCCTCGTCCGGCGCCCCGGGCCCGAAGGTGCAGCCGAAGCACAGTGCGGCGAGCGGCACGCCCGTCAGCGTGGGCATCAGCTCGTACGACTGGGACACGCCCTGCGGCAAGTACTACCTGCTCGACCAGAAGCCCACCGCCGTGCCGCCGCCCCCGCCCAACGTGCAGGACCGGCGCTCCTGGGCGCGGGCGCTCGGCGGGGTGGACGGCGGGGACCTCAAGCTGGAGCTCACCACGACCGGCAAGGGCGACGACGCGGTGGTGATCACCGGGATCGGCGTGCGCGTGGTGGGGCGCGAGGCGCCGCTCGACTGGACGGCGTACTCGATGGGGTCGGGCTGCGGCGGCGGCGTCGTACCGCAGTCCTTCGACATCGACCTGGACGCGCCGCAGCCGGTCAGCAAGCCGATCGCCGGTCACCAGGGTGACGACGTCGTGCCCGCCAAGGACTTCCCGTTCAAGGTGTCCACGAGCGACCCCGAGGTCTTCGACCTGAACGTGCACACCGAGGGCCACGACGTCAGCTGGTACCTGGAGGTCGGCTGGAGCAGCGGCGAACGCTCCGGCAGGGTCACGGTGAACGACGGCGGCAAGCCGTTCCACACCGCCGCGATCAAGGGCCGGCCGTCGTACGACTACAACACGGACAGCAACGCGTGGGAGAAGCTGGACGTCCAGTGAACAACCAGCCCCTCCCGCGCGGGAGTTGACGCTGACTACAGGCGCTCGGGCGTCCGGATGCCGAGCAGGGCCAGGCCCCGGTTGAGCGTCCGCGCGGTCAGCTCGGACAGGAACAGCCGGTTCTCGACCTGCGCCTCGGTGTCGGCCTTCAGGACCGGGCACTGGTCGTAGAACGTCGTGAACAGCGAAGCCAGTTGGAACAGGTACGCGGCCACCTTGTGCGGCGCGTACTCGGCAGCCGCCTCGAAGACCAGGTCGCCGAACGCGTCCAGGTGCAGGGCCATCGCCCGCTCCGCCGGGGCGAGTTCGAGCTCCGGGTGGGCGGCGGGCGCGACGTGGTCCGCCTTGCGCAGGATCGACTTGATCCGGGCGTACGCATACTGGATGTACACCGACGTGTCGCCGTTGAGCGACACCATCTGGTCCAGGTCGAACTTGTAGTCCCGGTTCGCCGAGGTGGAGAGGTCGGCGTACTTGACCGCGCCGATGCCGACGTACCGCCCGTTCTCGACGATCTCCGCCTCGCTCAGGCCCACTTTCTCGGCCTTCTCGCGCACCACGGCGGTGGCCCGCTCGGCGGCCTCGTCCAGGAGGTCCTCCAGCTTGACCGTCTCGCCCTCACGGGTCTTGAAC
Source organism: Streptomyces sp. NPDC048361 (assembly GCF_040651795.1). NCBI lineage: Bacteria > Bacillati > Actinomycetota > Actinomycetes > Kitasatosporales > Streptomycetaceae > Streptomyces > Streptomyces sp. NPDC048361. The sequence goes on along the minus strand of NZ_JBEZKW010000064.1, from coordinate 35,970 downwards.
GGCTTGCCGTCCGCGCCGAGCACCGTGCCGTAGCCCATGTTGTGCGCGGTGACGTCGTCGCCGAGCCAGCCCGCCCGGCGGGCCGTCTCGAAGACCATCCTGAAGTGCAGCGACTGCCGCACGTCGACGACGTAGATCAGCGAGGTCGCGGCCAGCTCGGTGACCCGGTTGCGGATCGCCGAGAGGTCGGAGGCCGCGTAGCCGAAGCCGCCGTCGGCCTTCTGCACGATCAGCGGGACCGGCTGGTCGTCCTTGCCCCGGATCTCGTCGAAGAAGACCACGAGCGCGCCCTCGGAGCGCACCGCGACCCCGGACTCCTCAAGGAGCCGCGCCGTCTCCGGCATCAGGTCGTTGTACGCGGACTCGCCGACGATCTCGTCGTCGCGGATCTCCATGTCCAGCTTCTCGAAGACCGAGTAGAAGTAGACCTTCGACTCGTCCACGAACTGCTGCCACAGCTCCAGGGTCTCCTGGTCGCCGGATTGCAGGGCGACGACCCGCTTGCGGGCCCGCTCCTTGAACTCCTCGTCGGAATCGAAGACCGCGCGCGACGCCTTGTACACCCGGTTCAGGTTCGACATGGCCTGCTCGCCGTCGACGTCGTCGGCCGGGGCCAGCTCGCCGGGGTTCTCGATCAGGTACTGGATGAGCATGCCGAACTGGGTGCCCCAGTCGCCGATGTGGTGCCGGCCGATCGTCTTCTCGCCGGTGAAGTCGAGCATGCCGCGCAGCGCGTCGCCGATGACCGCCGACCGCAGGTGGCCGACGTGCATCTCCTTGGCCACGTTGGGCTGGGCGTAGTCGATGACCGTGACGCCCGGATTCTCCTTCAGGGGCACGCCGAGCCGGTCGTCGGCGGCGCGCGCGGCGAGCGTCTCGATGATCGCCTTGTCGGCGAGCATGATGTTGAGGAAGCCGGGGCCCGAGACCTCGATCTCCTTGATGACGTCACCGCCGACCTGGTCGACGACCTTGGCCGCGAGCTCGCGCGGGTTGCCCTTCAGCTTCTTCGCGAGGGCGAGGATCCCGTTGGCCTGGAAGTCGGCCCGGTCGCTTCGGCGCAGCAGCGGGTCGGTGGAGCCGGCCTCCGGCAGGGCAGCCGAGAGAGCGTCCGCCAGGCGCTGCTGGACAGTGGAAGCGAGGGAATGGACCGAGGCCATGAGGTGCCGTTCCTGTCGGGAGTGATCGGGAGTGAGGACGTTTGCCCTCCGATTCTCCCACGCGGCCCCCGCCCCTTTCTCCGGAGATACGGGCAACCCCGGAGGTGCTCCTTCCGTCTGGGAGAATGGCCGTGCCGGCCTCTCTCAGGCAGACGAAGGCAGTACGAGAAAGAAGGACGTGCCGACCGTGGCTCAGAGCACCACCGAGACCGACTGGGTCTCCCGTTTCGCGGACGATGTCATCGCCGAGTCGGAGCGACGTGCGCCCGACGCCGCGAAATCTCCCGCCGAAGCCCCGGTGGTCGTCGTCGCGTCCGGCCTGTCGCCCTCCGGCCCGATCCACCTGGGCAACCTGCGCGAGGTCATGACCCCGCACCTGGTCGCCGACGAGATCCGCCGCCGCGGCTACACCGTCCGTCACCTGATCTCGTGGGACGACTACGACCGCTACCGCAAGGTGCCGAACGGCGTGCCCGGTGTGGACGAGTCGTGGAACGAGCACATCGGCCGCCCGCTGACCTCGGTCCCCGCGCCGGTGGGCTCTGCGTACCCGAACTGGGCGGAGCACTTCAAGGCCGCCATGACCGCGGCGCTTGCCGAGCTCGGCGTCGAGTACGACGGCATCAGCCAGACCGAGCAGTACACCTCGGGCGTCTACCGCGACCAGGTGCTCCACGCGATGAAGCACCGCGGTGACATCGACGCGATCCTGGAGCAGTACCGGACGAAGAAGGCCCCGGGCAAGAAGTCGCAGAAGCCCCTCGACGAGGCCGAGGTGGAGGCCGCCGAGGGTTCGGGCGCCGCCGCCGAGGACGACGGCACCGGCTCGACGGGCTACTTCCCGTACAAGCCGTACTGCGGCGGTTGCGGCAAGGACCTCACGGTCGTGACGGCGTACGACGACGACACCACCGAGCTGACCTACACCTGCTCGGCGTGTGCGTTCTCCGAGACCGTGCGGCTCAGCGAGTTCAACCGCGGCAAGCTGGTCTGGAAGGTCGACTGGCCGATGCGCTGGGCGTACGAGGGCGTGGTCTTCGAGCCGTCCGGCGTCGACCACTCCTCGCCGGGCTCCTCGTTCCAGGTCGGCGGCCAGATCGTGTCGCTCTTCGGCGGTGTCCAGCCGATCGGCCCGATGTACGCGTTCGTCGGCATCAGCGGCATGGCCAAGATGTCCTCGTCCAAGGGCGGTGTGCCGACCCCGGGCGACGCGCTGAAGATCATGGAGCCGCAGCTCCTGCGCTGGCTGTACGCGCGCCGCAGGCCCAACCAGTCCTTCAAGATCGCCTTCGACCAGGAGATCCAGCGGCTCTACGACGAGTGGGACAAGCTGGAGGCGAAGGTCGCCGACGGCTCGGCGCTGCCCGCCGACGCGGCCGCCCACTCCCGTGCCGCCCGCACCGCTGCCGGTGAACTCCCGCGCACCGCCCGCCCGTTGCCGTACCGCACGCTCGCCTCGGTGGTGGATGTGACGGCCGGCCACGAGGACCAGACCCTGCGCATCCTCACCGAGCTCGACCCGGCCAACCCGGTCACCTCGCTCGACGAGGTGCGGCCGCGTCTGGACCGCGCCGAGAACTGGATCACCACCCAGGTCCCGGCCGACCAGCGCACCCTGGTCCGCGAGGAGCCCGACACCGAGCTGCTCGCCTCGCTCGACGAGCAGAGCCGCGAGTCGCTGCGTCTGCTCGTCGAGGGCCTCGACGCGCACTGGTCGCTCGACGGCCTGACCACGCTCGTCTACGGCGTGCCGAAGGTGATGGCGGGCCTGGCGCCGGACGCCAAGCCGACGCCGGAGCTGAAGGTCGCCCAGCGCTCGTTCTTCGCGCTGCTCTACACGCTCCTGGTGGGCCGCGAGACGGGCCCGCGCCTGCCCACGCTGCTGCTCGCCGTGGGCGCTGACCGGGTGCGCAAGCTGCTCGCCGCCTGATCGTCCCGCAGAGCAGAGGGCCGCCACCCGGTGCGGGTGGCGGCCCTCTGCGTGTCCGGCTCAAGTGGACGTACCAGTACGGCCAGTACGGTTGCTGACGTACCGTCAGGCGATGTAGTCCTCGGCGTCCCGGGTCGCCTCGAAGTGGCGCTTGAACTGCGGGTACAGCTGGCGCAGCACGGTGGCGCTCTCGGGGTAGCCGACGCCGTGCTCGTCCGTCAGCTTTATGTCGAGGGTCTCGACGGTGGGGTAGTCGCCCTCACTGTTCACGTGCTGGCTAAACACGTCATAGGCGAGCTCCGCGAACTGGGCGAACTCGTCCTCCGTCGGGACGGGCCGGGGCGCTTCCTCCTGCTCCGGCGCGGGCTGCGGGCCGCTCGCGCGCGGGCCGCTCGCGCGCGGGGCGGGCACGCCGAGGGGGCGTTCGCGTCCGGGGCCCGAGGGGACCATCACCGGCTCCCGCTCCGGCTGCGCCTGCTGCGTCTGCTCGGGGCCGGGCTCGGCGAAGGCCGGGTCGTACGTGCCCGCGTACTCCTCGGGCGAGATGTGCTGGGCGGCGAACCAGGGGCTCTCGTGCGTGGTCGGGTGCTCCGGCTCGATGTAGCCCGGCTCCTGCTCGGGCCACGGTTCCTGCGCCTGCTCCCGGGTCTGGCGCGGGGGCTCCTCGGGCGGGGTGTGGGTGTGCGCGGGCGGCAGCTCCGGCTGCGGCTCGGGGCGCGGGGGCTCCGGCGCCGGCGGAAGCAGCACCGGGTCCATGCCGGCCGCGGCGAGACCGGCGGGCGCGGTCTCGGCGAGCGGCACGCCGAACTTGGCGAGCCGCAGCGGCATCAGGGACTCGATGGGGGCCTTGCGGCGCCAGGCGCGGCCGTAGACGGCCTGGAGGCGTGCCCGGTAGACCAGCCGGTCCTGTTCGAGCTTGATGACCTGCTCGTAGCTGCGCAGCTCCCACAGCTTCATCCGCCGCCACAGCCGGAAGGTGGGGATGGGCGAGAGCAGCCAGCGGGTGAGGCGGACGCCCTCCATGTGCTTGTCGGCAGTGATGTCCGCGATCCGGCCGACCGCGTGCCGGGCCGCCTCCACGGAGACCACGAACAGGACCGGGATGACCGCGTGCATGCCCACGCCCAGCGGGTCCGGCCAGGCGGCGGCGCCGTTGAAGGCGATCGTCGCGGCCGTGAGCAGCCAGGCCGTCTGGCGCAGCAGCGGGAACGGGATCCGCATCCAGGTCAGCAGCAGGTCGAGGGCGAGCAGCACACAGATGCCCGCGTCGACGCCGACCGGGAAGACGTAGGAGAAGTTTCCGAAGCCCTTGTGCAGCGCGAGTTCGCGGACCGCGGCGTACGAACCCGCGAAACCGATCCCGGCGATCACCACGGCACCGGCGACCACCACCCCGATCAGGATGCGGTGCGTCCGTGTCAGCTGAGTCGCGGCCACCCGCGTCCCCTCCCCTTGTCAAGCAACTGGCGGGCACAGCCTGGCACATACGTACGGAGTCCGGCCCACAGGGGAGGGCCGGACTCCGTACGGTTGCCGTGGCGCTACTTGTTGTTGGCGGCGGCCACCGCCGCCACCGCCTCCTTGGCGAGGGCGTTCGCGCCGCCCTGGACGTTGCCGGTGTCCGGTGCGTCCGCGCCCTGGTAGCCGGTGCCGTTGTAGTCGATGGCGATCACGGCGTTGGCGGTGCGGACCACCACGACGGCGTAGCGGAAGGTGGCCTCGTCCTTCTTCAGGTCGAACGTGATCGAGGTGGCCTGGTCGCCGAGGCCGGAGACCGGGGCGGTCTTCACGTTCTGCGCGTTGTCCGTGGACTGCGCCGACGAGACCGCGTGGTCGAACTGCTTCCGCGCCAGCACGTCACCGCTGCCGAGGCCCGGCGTGGAGTCGTAGCGCTTGAAGTCGATGTCGAGCCAGCGGTACTGCGAGCCGTCGACGCCCTTGTCCTCCAGGCCGTTCCAGGTGCAGCTCGCCTGCGACTGCGGGTCCGAGGTCTTGCCGACCACGCCGGCCTTGGCCTTCGCCTTCGGCACGTACTCGTCGATCGCCTTCTCGCTGATCGACGGGCACGGCTCGGGCAGCTTGGTGAACTTCGCCGGGGCGAGGGAGGGCGAGGCACTGGACTGCTTGCCGCCGGACGCGGAGGACGACGAGGAGGCGGACGCCGAGTCCGGCTTCTTCTTGTCGCCGCCCGAGTCGGAGGAACAGCCCACTGCGACGAGCATCACAGGGACGGCGGCACAGGCGAGGACACGGGCGAGCCGGATGCGCGGGGCCGGGGCGTGCGCCTTTTCGGGGGTGGCCGGGGCTGATCGGTGCATGATTCCTTCGCTCTTCGTTCTTCGCGCTGGCGCGCTATTCGTTGAACTGCTCGACGAGCCTGCCGGCCATGGCCTGGGCCTGCTCCTGCAGCTCCTTGCTGTCGGGGACCGCGGCGGATGCCATGGCCTGGGCGGCGTACTCGATGGTCACGATGACGTTGGACGTACGGAAGACCACTGTGACGGTACGTTGTCCGGCGCCCGCGCCGCCGCCGGTGCCGGCCTGGGACGCCACGTCGTTGATGAACGCGGCGTCGCCGAGCCCACTGAGCCTGCGCGGCTGGAGGCCGCCCGGGTCGGCGCCGTCCGAGGGGCTCGGCGAGGTCGTGGGGCCGGTGCCGCCGGGCGAGGGGGTGCCGCTCGGGGAGACCGGGCGGCCGGGGGCCAGGACCGGGGCGCCGGAGCCCGCGGATCCGCCGGAGGCCTTGGCCGTGGGCGGTGCGGACGACCCCGACGCGCTCGGGGAGGCGGGCGGTCCCGAGGGGGACGGGGAAGCCGGCGCGGAGCTGCGGGGCGCGGGCAGGTTGGCCGCCGCCTCCTTCTTCGCGTACAGCTGCTGGGTCTGGTCGTCGTCGCTCACGGTGGGGTCGTACGACACCACCCGCTCGAAGTCGACCGTGAGCCTTCGCACACCGTCGGCCGTCTCGTCCTTCCAGCGACAGCCGACCCTGCGGTCGGTGTCGTAGGTCAGGTCGGCGGAGCCGGCGTACTCCTTCGCGGCGTCGGCGTCGGCGAGGGAGGCCGCGCCCGGCAGCATGTCCTTGAGCGTGCTCCGGGCCACCGCGTGGCAGGGCTCGGGCAGGGTGCGGTACTTGCCGGGCGGCGCGGGGGCGGACTTGGTCACGCCGCCCTTGGAGTCGGTGCTCGATCCGTCGGATCCGGAGGCCGCGGAACAGCCGGAGGCGAGCGCCACCAGGAGTGCGAGACCAGGCACATACGCCTTTCGCTGCACGGTGCGAAGGCTCCTTCCAGCAGGACGACGGTGGGGGAAAACCGGTTGCCGCCGCGGGGCGGTGGCCGGACACAATGTGTATCGCACGTGCACCTGTGAACGCCGGTCCACTGTCCTGGTTGTGGTCCTTGGTGCCAGTTTTTGCGATACGTGCGTCATGCGGCTTTCACGCCGCTTTCCGTCCACGGTTTTCGCTGACGGGTTCTCACTCACGGGGGATCGAAGAATTATGTCGTACACGGAGATGCCCGGGGCGCGGGTGTCCATCAGGATGTGGACCGACCCGGCGTCGGTCGACGCGGGCGCGATGCAGCAGTTGCACAACGTCGCCACCCTGCCGTGGATCAAGGGGCTCGCGGTGATGCCCGACGTCCACTACGGCAAGGGCGCCACGGTGGGTTCGGTCATCGCCCTGCACGGCGCGGTGTGCCCCGCCGCGGTCGGCGTCGACATCGGCTGCGGCATGTCCGCGGTCAAGACCTCCCTGACCGCCAACGACCTGCCGGGCGACCTCTCCCGGCTCCGCTCGAAGATCGAGCAGGCCATCCCGGTGGGGCGCGGCCTGCACACGTCACCGGTGGACCCGGGCCGGCTGCATGGCTTCCCGCTGTCGGGGTGGGACGGGTTCTGGGAGCGGTTCGGGGGGATCGCCGATGCGGTCAAGTTCCGTGCGGAGCGCGCCGCGCAGCAGATGGGGACGCTCGGCTCGGGCAACCACTTCGTGGAGTTCTGCCTGGACGAGTCGGGCGCGGTCTGGCTGATGCTGCACTCCGGGTCGCGCAACATCGGCAAGGAGCTCGCCGACTTCCACATCGGCGAGGCGCGCGCACTGCCGCACAATCAGAACCTCGTCGACCGCGACCTCGCCGTCTTCATCGCGGACACCCCGCAGATGGCGGCGTACCGCAACGACCTGTTCTGGGCGCAGGAGTACGCCAAGTACAACCGGGCGATCATGATGGCGCTCTTCCAGGACGTCGTCCGCAAGGAGTTCAAGAAGGCCAGGGTCGCCTTCGAGCCTGTCATCTCCTGCCACCACAACTACGTGGCGGAGGAGCGGTACGACGGCATGGACCTGCTGGTCACCCGCAAGGGCGCGATCCGGGCGGGCGCGGGGGAGTTGGGGATCATCCCGGGGTCGATGGGCACGGGCTCGTACATCGTGAAGGGCCTCGGCAACGAGGCGTCCTTCAACTCGGCCTCGCACGGCGCCGGCCGCCGGATGAGCCGGAGCGCGGCGAAGCGGACGTTCACCACGCGCGACCTGGCCGAGCAGACCCGGGGCGTGGAGTGCCGCAAGGACGCGGGCGTCGTGGACGAGATCCCGGGTGCGTACAAGCCGATCGAGAAGGTCATGGACCAGCAGCGCGACCTGGTGGAGGTCGTGGCGAAGCTCAAGCAGGTGATCTGCGTCAAGGGGTGAGGGGGCCTCGGGCCGGCCGGGGCCAGGTGCGTTCCGTGTGCGAGGGGCTCCCGCGCACACGGTCGGCCCCCCGGGCCGGACCCTGGCCGGCTACAGCTCGCGGTGGACCTTGGTGTTGGAGGCCTGGGCGCGGGGGCGGACCACCAGCAGGTCGATGTTGACGTGGCTGGGCCGGGTCACAGCCCAGGTGATGGTGTCGGCGACGTCCTCGGCGCTGAGCGGCTCGGCCACGCCCGCGTACACCTTCGCGGCCTTCTCGGTGTCGCCGCGGAAGCGGGTGGTGGCGAACTCGTCGGTCTTCACCATGCCGGGCGCGATCTCGATGACCCGCACCGGGCGGCCGAGGATTTCGAGCCGGAGCGTCTCGGCGAGCACGCGCGCGCCGTTCTTCGCGGCCACGTACCCGCCGCCGCCCTCGTAGGTGGCGTGGCCGGCCGTCGAGGACAGGATGACGACCGCGCCGTCGCCGGAGGCTTCGAGCGCGGGCAACAGGGCCTGGGTGAGGTTGAGCGTGCCGATGACGTTGGTCTCGTACATCTGCCGCCAGTCGTCCGGGTCGCCGGTCGCGACCGGGTCGGCGCCCAGCGCGCCGCCCGCGTTGTTGACGAGCACCCCGATGGTGCTGAACGCGGTGGCGAACTCGTCGACGGCGGCGCGGTCCGTCACGTCCAGCGGGTACGCCGTCGCCTGGTGGCCCGCCTCGATGATCTCGGCCGCGAGCGCCTCGATGCGGTCCTTGCGGCGGGCGGTCACCACCACGCGGTAGCCGGCGGCGGCGAGCCCGCGGGCGGTGGCGGCACCGATCCCGCTGCTCGCTCCGGTGACGACGGCGATCGGGGTCCCGGCGGCAGTCATGTCGTGCTCCTCGCGCGTGTGGTGAGTACGCCGCCAGGATAGGCGGCCAGGACAGGCGGGCCGGCGCGCGGCCGCGTTGCCGGGCCGGCGCACGCCCGGCCTTGCCGGGTCGACGGTCCCGAGCAGCGCGGACGTACGGGCTCGGGGGCGGCGGGGGTAGAGGTGAGGGAGGCGGCTCGCGCGCTCAGCGGTCTCGCGGGGCGTACATGATCACGGCCATCCCGGCCAGGCAGATCAGCGCGCCGGTGACGTCCCAGCGGTCCGGGCGGTAGCCGTCCGCGACCATGCCCCAGGCGATCGAGCCCGCCACGAACACACCGCCGTACGCGGCGAGAATCCGGCCGAACTCGGCGTCCGGCTGCAGCGTCGCCACGAAGCCGTAGACGCCGAGCGCGAGGACACCGGCGCCGATCCAGACCCAGCCCCGGTGCTCCCGCACGCCCTGCCATACGAGCCAGGCGCCGCCGATCTCGAACAGGGCGGCCAGGACGAACAGGAGCACGGAGCGGGCGACGAGCATGGGGCCAGGGTGACATGGGCGGGCCGACGCCCGAGGAATGCTCCGCGGTTCCGGTGCTCCGGTGCTCCGGTGCTCCGGGGTTCCGGGGGTTTCGAGTTCCGCGGATTCGGTTCCGGGCGGGCTCGGGGTGGCGTTCCGGCGAAATAGGGGGTGAAAGGTACCTTTTCGCCCATGGTCGTTCGTGTGATGAACAGATGGAACAGATCGAGCGGATTGAGCGGATTGAGCGGATTGCGTCGAGCATGTGGCGCGGCTGAGCCGGGTGGTGTGGGCACGCCGGGCGGTGTGGGCCAGGCGAGCGGGGTAGGTGAGTCCGGCGGTGTGGGCCGGCCTGGCAACGCCCGGGCGGTGCGGGCGGCTTGGGTGGCCCGCGGGGCACGCGGGGCCCGCGCGGCGCGAACCCGCGGGAGCCTGGCGACCGTCGCCGTCGCCGTACTGGCCGCGGCGACGCTGATCGTCACCGGCACGCCGAGCGGGGCGACCGGCCCCGGCGACGACGACGGCGGCGGTGGCGCGACCACGGCGGGTTCGGGTCCGGTGGCGGGCGCCGCCGACGCCGGGGTCGAGGCGGACGTCTCGTACCACGGCCATGTCTCCCTGTGGAACGGCCGCCTCGGCCTCTGGCTCGCGACGGCCAACCACGGCCCCGCGCCGCTCGCCGGGGCCACCGTGCGGCTGCGCTTCTCGGTGCCGCTCGACCGGGACGCCACCCTGCCGCCGAGTTGTCTGCGCACCGGCCCCGCCGTGGTGCACTGCGGCACCGGCGCGATGCGGGCCGCGGGCAGCGGAGTACAGCTCGCCCTGGACGTGGCGACCGTCGGCACCCCGAACGAGGTGGGCGTCGACATCGACACCGTCTGGAACGGCGGCATCAGCGATCGCAATCTGGTGAACAACACCCATCGGGTGGACGCCCTGGCCACGGGCGACGCGTACTCGTTCTGACTGGACGCCCTGGCCACGGGTGACGTGTACTCGTTCCGGCTGGACGGCCTTGGCCACGGGTGACGTGTACCCGTTCCGACTGGACGGCCTGGCGCGGCAACGCGTACTCGCTCTGAACGGCCTTACGCGGTGACCGTCCGCTCCACCCCGTGCCCCGTCCAGCGGTCGAGCGCCGCGCGCAGCCCGGTCGGGTCCGGGCGGTCGCTCGCCCAGGCGACGTATCCGTCGGGCCGCACGAGCAGCGTGCTGCCGCGCCCGCTCCTCCACTGCGCGCACACCACGCCCTCGGGCGCCACATGGTTGGAAGTCGCGCCCTTGGGCCCCGCGCTCCGGGCGCCGCGCGGTGTCACGAGGACGAACTCGCCCCGCCGCAGCGCCTCATAGAGACGGCCGTCCGCGAGGGCGAGGTCGGGAGCGCGCCTGCCGGTGAGCGGGTGCGATCCGCGCTCGGCGCGGTAGGAGATGCCGATGCCGCTGATCATCCCGAGCGCCTTGTCGGCGGCCGGGCGTACGGAGTTGAGGGTGCGGGTGGCCAGCGAACGGGCCGTACGTTGCAGCGGGGTGTGGGCCATGGCGAGCCGTACCAGGGCACCGCTGCTGCGCAGCACCGACGCGCCGACCGGGTGGCGTTCCGCCTCGTAGCTGTCGAGCAGCGCCTCGGGGTCGGCGACACGGCCGCGCAGCGCGGCGGCGAGCTTCCAGGAGAGGTTCGCGGCGTCCTGGAGGCCGGTGTTCATGCCCTGGCCGCCGGCGGGGGAGTGGACGTGGGCGGCGTCTCCGGCGAGGAAGGCGCGGCCGACCCGGTAGGACGGGGCCTGGCGTTCGTCGCTGTGGAAGCGGGAGATCCAGCGGGGGTCGTGCAGCCCGAGGTCGGAGCCGAGAGCCTCGCGGGCGATGAGGCGGAGCTCGTCGAGGTCGACGGGGGCGGTGTCGGGGACCTGATGGTTGCGGTTCCACCCCATGACCCGGAAGTAGCCGTCGCCGAACGGGGCGATGACGGCGAAGGAGTCGCCGGCGCCCTTGACGCTGAGCATCACGTCCGGCTCCTTGTCGAGCCGCACGTCCGCCAGCACGATCGAGTGGATCACGGACGCGCCGGGGAACGGCACCCCGAGCGCTTCGCGGACCCCGCTGCGCGCGCCGTCGGTGCCGACGAGGTAGCGGGAGCGGGCGGTGAGGAGCCGCCCACTGCTGCCTTCCCGCAGCTCTGCGGTGACGCCGTCGCGGTCCTGACGCAGGCCCAACAGCTCGGTCCCATACCGGAATTGGACGCCTTCGGCCAGGGCCCGTCGCTCCAGGAGGCGCTCCATCTCGTACTGCGGGGAGACCAGCAGGAAGGGGAAGCGTGAGCGCAGCCGCGTCAGGTCGACGGTGACGTGGCCGAACATGTCCATGCGGCTGATGGTGGTGCCCCTCTTGACCAGCTCCTCGGCGAGGCCGCGGGCGTCGAGCGCTTCGAGGGTGCGCGCGTGGACGCCGAAGGCGCGCGTCATGTTGCTGATCCCGCGCGGCCGGCGTTCGACGACGGTGACGCTCACGCCCGCGGCGGCCAGGTCGCCCGCGAGGAGAAGCCCGGTGGGCCCGGAACCGACGACGAGGACGTCGGCGGTTAACGCGGCGTCGGGAGTGGGGGTGGGGGTGGGGGCCGGGGTGGGGGTGGAGTCGTTCATGGCTGCCTCCTGGATGCCGACCGTGGGCACGTACCAATCGGCGCCCTGTCGGTCGAAGGTCGGTGATCAACGGTCGTAGGCCAACGCTTGCGGGCCAACGTTTGTAGGCCAACAGTCGTGGGCCACTGCTCATGGACACTACTTCTGGGTCAACGCCTGTGGGTCAACGCCTGTGGGTCAACGCTTGTGGGTCAACGCTTGTTGGCCAATGTAGAACCGCAAGGACTGGCGTGTCAACAACCGTTGGCCTACATTTGTTGGCATGACGACCGAAGCCACCGCCGGAGGCCCCCGCCGCACGTCCGGAGCGACCAAGGCGGCAATCCTCGAAGCCGCCCGCGAGCGCTTCGCGGCTGACGGCTACGAACGCGCGACCATCCGCGCCATCGCCCGGGACGCGGGGATCGACCCGTCGATGGTGATGCGGTACTACGGCAACAAGGAGGGCCTGTTCGCGGCGGCCTGCGAGATCCAGCTGGGCTTTCCGGCACCGGACACGCTGCCCGCCGAGAGCCTAGGCGCGGCGCTCGTGGCCCATTTCTTCGACCGCTGGGAGGGCGACGACGTGCTGACCGCCCTGCTCCGGGTCGGCGTCACCAACGCGGCCGGCGCCGAACGGGTGCGGGCGATCTTCTCCGAGCAAATGGTGCCGCTCGCCGCCGCGGTCTGCCCCGACCCGGACGACGCTCCGCGCCGGGCCGCCCTGGTGTCCGCGCAGATCCTGGGCATGGCCCTGACCCGCTATGTGCTGCGCTTCCCGCCCACGGCCGCGATGTCCCGCGACGAGGTCATCGAGTGGCTCGCCCCTACGGTGCAGCGCTACTTGACGGCCGAGAGCTCCTGAGGGGGCGCGGGCGAGGGGTCCTGAGGGGGTTGAGTGACGCTGAGGGGCCCGGAGGGGGCATGAGTGACGCCGAGGGGGCTGGAGCGACCGACGCCTTCTCGTTCTCCTCGACCTTCTTGGCCCTCACGACCTTCACGACCTTCACGACCTTCATGACCTTCACGCCCCTGTTGGCCCTCTGGGCCTTCTCGGCGGTAACCCCTGCGCCATACACTCTCTGCATGGCACAGAAGAAGAGCGCCGAGGGGCTCCCCGGCCGTGGCGCGCGGGTCGATCTCCTGAGTGACCTGGGCGGGGTGGCCCGTCGTTACATGGCGTCGTACGCGCTCTTCAACCAAGCGCTCGCCGACCACTTGGGCCTCCATCCCACGGACCTGCAGTGCCTCAATCTGCTGGGCCTCGAACCCGGGCCCGTCACGACGGGGCGGATCGCCGAACTGACCGGGCTCACGACGGGGTCCGCGACCCGGCTCGTGGACCGCCTGGAGAAGTCCGGGTACGTGACGCGCCGCCGTGACACCGAGGACCGCCGCAAGGTGCTCGTGGAGGTCGTGCCCGAGAGGATGGCCGAGCTCGGCGCTGTCTGGGGCCGGCTCAACGGGGCCTGGTGGGAGATGTTCGAGGCGTACGAGGACGACGAGATCGAGCTCATCGCCACGCACATGCGCCGCACGATCGACCTGAGCGCCACCCAGTCCGAACGCCTGAGGGCCGGCCTGGTCTGAGCCGGGCACGACGGGACGCGGGGGTGCGACATGTGCGCGGCTGCGCCGCGCCGGGCGCTCGGCCGGTCGGATGCGGGGTGCCCTACTAGGGGCGCGGGGAACTGCGCGACCATCCCCGCACGGTCCGCAGCCGAGCGACGATCCATCGAGGGCCGCGGGGAAATGCGCCCAGCACGGCCCCACCAGGCGGCGCCATCCGGCGCAGGCGCCCCGGCCCGCCCGAACTGGTGGACCGCCGCGTCGGCAATCGGCAAGGCCAGGTCAGGCGGCGCCATCCGGGGCAGAAACCCCGGGCCGCCCGAACTCGCGGACCGCCGCGTCGACAATCGCCTCAAGGCTCGCATGGTGGGCCCCCCGCCAGTACACCCGCTCACACGAGCCGCACTCGGCGAAGACCTCGTACGTGCTGCGGGTGCCGGCCTCCAGGCGATCGCCCACCGACTCCTTGTCGGCCGGGCGCAGCGCCGCGTTGCAGGCGGTGCAGCGAGTCCAGGGCGCGAGCGTGGGCGCGAACCGCCCGAGTACGTCCCGGAGTTGCTCATCGGTGCGATGGCTGTACACGTACGCACCCGCCCACAGCTCCCTGCGGTGCAGCAGACCCCGGTCGCGCGAGAGCACGACACGCTGCTCCCGTGCCGAGAGCGCGGCGAGCGCCGGATCGCCGATGTCCTCGCTCTCGTACGCCGCGTCGACGCCGAGCAGTCTCAACCGCCGCGCCAGCGTGCCCAGATGGACGTCGAGCAGGAAGCGGAGCGGCGCGCCCGGCACCGCCTGCGGGCGTTGGACGGGGCGTACCTCGATGGTCTCGCCCGCCACCGGGATGTGCGAGACCGGGACTTCGCGCCCATCGGCGAGCAGCCGGCCGGCCTCGGTGAGCGGTACGCCCAGCGATTCGACGACATGGCCGAGGGTGGACACGCCGTCCGTGACGACGGCGCTGCGCCCTTGGCGTCGCTTCGCCGGGACGAAGAGGTGCAGCGCAGGGGCGAAGTCGATCTGGATCTCCGGTCCGTTCACGCCGCCAGGATCGCATCGCGGCCCCGCTCCGGCCAGCTGTTTCACGGCACGCGGCCGTACGCGGGCCCACGCAAGCGAACCCCGATGCACGCGCGCCCACGCAAGTGAACCCCGACGCACGCAGGCCGACCCAAGCGAACCCGGACGCACGCAGGCCGACCCAAGCGAACCCGGACGCACGCAGGCCGACCCAAGCGAACCCGGACGCACACGCGGACCCGCCCCAGCCAACCCCCGACGCGACGCTCACGCGGGCAGCGCACCGCTAGGGCCGGAAAGCGGCCGCGTTCTCGTGGGCCCAGGACGCGAACGTGCGAGCCGGGTGGCCGGTGAGCTCTTCGACGGCCTGGGTGACGGCGTCTGGGCGGCCCTCGTGGGAGGCGAAGTAGCTGAGCAGCGCGTCCGCGACGCCGGCGGGCATGAACTCGGCCGTCGACTCCTTCCACGCCTCGGCGCTCACGGGGTTGACGGTCAGCGGGCGCCCGGCCGCCTCGGCGACCATCGCGACCTGCTGGGCCGCGGTGAGCGACTCGGGACCGGTGATGTGGTAGGCGTGACCGCGCAGTTCGGGCCGGGTGAGGACGGCGAGCGCCGCCTCGGCGATGTCCGCCTCGTGGATGGGGCTGGACTGGGTCTCGGGGTACGGCAGGTCCACGGCGCCGGTGGACTTCGCGGCCCAGGACCACCCGAGGGCGTTGCCCGCGAACCCGCCGGGCCGCAGGAACGTCGATGGGATGCCGGACCGTTCGAGGCCGCGCTCGACCGCGCTGTGCATGGCCGCGATGGCGTTGGTGTCGGCGCCGGGTTCCAGGACGGAGCTGGAGGAGAGCAGAACTATGTGCTGGACGCCGGCTGCCTTCGCGTCGGCGAGGAACGCCTCGATGTGCTTGGGGTTGGCGTAAAGGAAGACCGACTCGACCCCGGCCAGGGCCGCCGGGAACGTCGCCGGGTCGTCGAGGTCGCACACGACGCGCTCAACGCCGGCCGGAACGGCCAGCTTGTCGGGGCTCGCGGAGGCCGCACGCACGGCGACGCCGAGTTCGCGCAGGAGCGGGATGAGGGTGGTGGCGACCTTGCCGCGGCTGCCGGTGATCAGAACCGTCATGGTGGAAATGCCTCTCGGATCAAGGGAGTTGAGCGAGTTCGGGGGTGTGCGGCGGTGATGGGGTGCGGGGGTGCGGGGGTGCGGGGGTGCGGGGGTGCGGGGTGCGGGGGAGAAGTGGGTTCCTGTACGGAGTTCGAGCGTACGTCGCCGGCGTGCCGCGAAGGCCTCGGCCGGGCGCGAGGGCGCTGGACGCCCCGCCGCTAAGCTGCACAGTGCAGAAGCTGCGTTACGCAGATAAATATCCTCGACGACGTCGCACCCGTCAAGCACACATCGCCCCCCCCGACCCCGGCCCCACTTCGATTCCCGGCGTCTACTTCCGTGAGCGCATGGCGGTGACCGCCTTCAACTTCAACAAACCGCTGGACTGACCACCATCGGGCCCGCGGCCGCCGGACAACCCCCTAGCCCCCCAGACCGATCCACCAGTCGTGGGAACGGAGCTGCGTGCCCGGCGGGTACTCGAAGGCCACCTCGCCGGCGCACGTGAACCCGGCCCTGCGGCAGATCGCGTTGGACGCCGTGTGGTCCACGGACGGATAGGCGTGCAGCGTGCGCGGACCGCCGGCGGCACGGGCCACGGCCACCACCGCCCGCAGCGCGGCGACGGCCAGGCCCCGGCCGCGGGACTCGGGCAGGACGCCGTACCCCGTCTCGTACACCGCCTCGCCCTGCCATATGCGCGGCCAGTACCCGACCGATCCGACGGCCTCACCCGTGGCGGCGAGTACGACCTTGAACATCTGTCCCTCGGTAGCGGGCCGGGCGCTCATGGCCGCGTACTCGGCGTGCCGGGACAGCACCTTCTCCTCCGGCTCAGGACCGCCGAGGTGCTCGGTCATCTCCGGCGCGTTCGTTCTCCGCAGCAGACCGAGATCGCCGTCCGACCAGGCCATCAGACGGATCTGCGGGGGGACTTCACGGGCTGTGTCGCTCATGTCCAGAACTGTAGGCGCCGGGTCTGACAATCCCACCTGACCTGGGCTTACTTGGTGTCCGGCCGACCAGATCGCCGGGTGAGCCAGGCCAGCGCGCCCGCGTACAGCGTGAGCACGAGGGCGAGCAGCGGGTAGTACGCGAAAGGCAGCGCCGCCATGCCGATCAGCGGGCCGAGCGGGGAGAGCGGCAGCAGCAGCCCGGTCAGCGCGAGCACACCCGCGGTGACCGGGACACGCCCGCCCCGGCCGGTGCGCAGCAGGACCATCACCAGGGCCTGGGTCAGCAGGTTCTCGGTGAACCAGCCCGCGTGGAAGGCGGTTTCGGCCCGGGCGTCGCTGACCGCCCGGACGAGCACCGCGAAGGTCGCGAGGTCGGCGGCGGCGTTGAGCACGCCGAACCCGCTGACGGAGGCGAGAACCTCGTGCGGGCGCAGCTTCAGCGGGTGCCGGAGCGCCCCGGCCCGCGGACGGTCGTACGCGAACGCCAACTGGGCCGCGTCGAAGCACAGGTTCTGGACCAGGACCTGGGCCGGGAGCATGGGCAGGAACGGCAGCAGCAGACCGGCGGTCAGCATTGCGATGACGTTGCCGAGGTTTGAGGAGAGAGTGATCCGCAGATAGCCGGCGATGGCCGCGCCGCTGCCGCGCCCCGCCATGACGGCGTGATCGAGCGAGGTCAGGTCCTTCGCCGCCAGGACGACGTCGGCCGTCTCGCGGGCCACGTCCACGGCTTCGGGCGGGCAGATGCCGACGTCGCAGGCGCGCAGCGCGGGCAGGTCGTTGACCCCGTCGCCGAGGAATCCGGTGACATGTCCGCGCTCCCGCAGGACGCGTACGATGCGGGCCTTCTGCTCGGGGGAGCAGCGGGCGAAGACCGTACTACTGTCGGCGAGTTCGCCCAGTTCGGCGTCGCTCAGCGCGTCGGTGGAGGAGGCGGTGACGACCTCGCCCGGGGGGAGGCCGAGGTCGCGGCAGGCGCGGGCCGCGGTGCCGGGGTGGTCGCCGGTCAGCACCTTCACGGCGATCCCTCTGCGCCGCAGGGCGGCGAGCGCGTCGGCGGCCGTGTCCGCCGTCGCGTCCCGCAGTCCCACCAGGCCCGCGAAGGTCAGACCGCGTTCGTCGGCGGGGGTGTACGGGCGGGAGACCGCGGGCCGTTCGGCGCGGGCCACCGCTAGGACGCGCAGCCCGCCGGCGGCCATCTCGTCGGCGAGCGAGGCGGCCTTTCGGCGTTCCCCGTCGCCGAGCGCGCACCGCTCAAGGACGCTCTCGACGGCGCCCTTGACCACCAGGGTGTGGTGGCCGAGCCGGCGCGGCGTCCTGATCACGGCGGTGGACAGGCGGCGTACCGGGTCGAAGGGGAGGGCGGTGACGGGGTCGTACTCCCAAGCGTCCGCCCCTTCGGGGAGGCGCTGCTCGGCCGCGTCGAGGATGGCCTCGTCCAGGGCGTCCGTACTCGGTACTTCGGCGAGCTGCAAAGTCCACAGGCTGTTGACGGCGGCCCAGTGCAGCACGGACGCGTCGGGAGCGCCTCCAGCGCCGATCGCGCACTCCAGGACGGGGCGGTCCTGGGTGAGGGTGCCCGTCTTGTCCAGGCAGACGACGTCGACGGCGCCCAGGTCGTGCAGGGCGGGCAGCCGTTTGACGATCACCCGGTGGGTGCGGGCCAAGGTGGACGCGCCGCGCGCGAGCGTGGTCGTCACGATGACCGGCAGCATTTCGGGGGTGAGCCCGACCGCGACGGCCACCGCGAACGGCAGGGTCTCGATCCCCCGGCCGCGGAGCGCCGCGTTGGCCATCAGGACGAGCGGCGGGGTGAGCAGCATGAAGCGGATCAGGATCCACGAGATTCCGTACACCGACCGGTCGAAGGCGGTCGTGCGCCGGTCGTGGCCGGGCACTTGGTCGGCCGCCGCGAACCGGGTGCGGGACCCCGTCGCGATCACCACGCCGGTGCCGCTGCCGGAGGCCACGCTGCTGCCCTGGAAGCAGAGCTCGGGCCGGTCGACATCGGGTGCGGCCGCGGACGGCTCCGCCGTCGCGGGGTGCGACGGCGGCTCGTCCACCGGGAACTTGGGGACCGGCGCGGTCTCCCCGGTGAGCGCCGCCTGATGCATCGCCAGGCCCGTCGCGCGCAGCAGCCGCAGATCCGCCGGTACGAGATCGCCGGGCGTCAGGCGGACCACATCGCCCGGCACGACCTGGTCCACGGGGACCTCGCGGGTCACCGGCTCGGCGTCGTCGGAGGCCCTGCGCAGCACGGTCGCGGTGCTCGCCATCAGCTGCCGCAACCCGGCCGCGGAACGGTCGGCGCGGTGCTCGCCGGCCGCGCGCAGCGCGCAACTCACCACCACGAGCACCGTGATGACCGCGGCCGTCGCCCACGCGGCGACCAGCGCGGACACCACGGCGAGCGAGGCGAGGACGGCCGTGAACGGGTCGCGCAGACTGCGGAGAAAAATAATCGGCAGGGATGGAACTCGACGCGCGGGAAGGACGTTTTCCCCATACCGCAGGAGTCGTTTCTCGGCGTCGGACTCCACCAGCCCCCGTGGGCCGGAGCCGAGGGAACGCAGCAGCTGCAGAGGAGTGCTCCTTGACAACTGCAGAGAGCTCAGAGAGCTCAGAGGAGGCAGGACAGGCCCGGATGATGAAGAGCGCACGGGATGCAGCGGAGCGCTCCGCTCAGGCGCCCAGGTCACGGACGAGCCCCGACGGTCCGGGCAGCTTCACGCCGCCGCCCAGCCGGGCGACCAGCCAGCGCACCATCTGAGCCACATCAGGATCGTCCACGAGATAGACCACCCGGCGCCCTTCCCGCCGGGACCGCACGAGCCCCGCGAGTTTCAGCTTCGCCAGGTGCTGACTGACGGCCGGCAGCGCGCCGCCGACCCTCTCGGCCAGGCCCGACACATCGGACTCGCCGTGGCTCAGCGTCCACATGATGTGCAGCCGCGCGGGCGAGGCGAGGAGTCCGAAGACACCCGCTGCCTCCCCGAGCACCTCGGTCGACGGGTCGGTGCCGCTCGTCGTCACCGTCGTCTCCCGTCTCCTCGGCGTGGTGGCCGCTCTGTCGCCCCGGACAGCCAGTCTAGAGGCGCCGGCTCACAGCGATACGAGAGTCACCTCGGTCGCCTTCACGCTCGACCACACCGCCGCGCCCTCCACCAGTCCCAGCTCGGCGGCGGCCTCCGGGGTGACCTCCGCGATCAGATCGGGCGCATCGGCGGATCCGATGAGCACCCGCAGCCTGCTGCCGCTCGCGGTGACCTCACGGACCGTGCCGGGCCACACGTTGCGGGGGCTGCCGTCCGGTCGCGCACGGTGCAGGGCCACCGCCTCCGGCGCGATGATCGCCAACGCCCGGCTGCCGTCCGGCAGTTGCTCGGCCGCTACGATCCGCCCGCCGCCGGCCAGCCGCAGGCCGTCGGCGGCCGCGGTGCCGGGCCACGCGTTGCGGCCGAGCATGCGGGCCACCCACGGCGAGCGTGGATGGCGGGTGACCTCCGCGGGGGGCGCGTCCTGGAGGGCGCGGCCGCGGTCCAGGACGAGGACGCGGTCGGCGAGCGAGAGGGCCTCGACGGGGTCGTGGGTGACGATCAGACAGACCCCGGTGAAGCCCGCGAGGTGGGTGCGCAGGGTGTGCCGGACGTGGGCGCGGGTGGTCTGGTCGAGGGCCGCCAGGGGTTCGTCGAGCAGGAGCAGGCGCGGCCGGGCCGCCAGCGCCCGCGCGAGAGCCACGCGCTGGGCCTGGCCGCCGGAGAGCTGGGCGGGCCTGCGCTGGGCGAGCTGGCCGACGCCCAGCCGGTCGAGCCAGAGCTGGGCCGCGGCGCGGGCCTCGCCGCGCGCCGTGCCCTGGGCGCGCAGCCCGTACGCCGTGTTGGCGAGCGCGGTGAGGTGCGGGAAGAGCGCGCCGTCCTGCGGGACCCAGGCGACCCCGCGCTTGTGCGGCGGCAGGCCCGTGACATCGAGGTCGCCCAGGCGCAGCTCGGCGTGGGCGCGCGGGGTGAGACCGAGCAGGGCCCGCAGCAGGGTGGTCTTGCCGGCGCCGTTCTCGCCGACGACGGCGATGGTCGTGCCGGGGCCGGCGTCGAGCGTCAGCTGATTGAACCCGGTCACTTCGGCGCGCAGCGGCCAACTCGCCTTGGCGGGAAGGGGGTTGGGGGATCCGCCGCCACCGTCCAGGTGGTCGGGGCCGCCGGGGCCGTCCGGTTCGGTAAGGGAGCCAGGATCACGGAGACCGTCGGTGCCGGCCGTGGCCGCCGGGCCGGTCCGGGCCGGGAGCCCCGGCTCGGAGTCCGGGGCGGTTTCGGGGGCGGTGGCGGGGTCCGGGTGTACGGCCGTGGCGGGCGCGCCGCCGCGTACGGAGGCGGCGCCGGTCCAGCGGCCGCGCAGCGCCACCAGGACCGCCATCGCGATGGCGAGGAGGAGCAGGGAGACCGAGGTCGCGGCCTCGGGGGAGTCCTGGAGCAGGAGGTAGACCTGGAGCGGCAGGGTCTGGGTGGTGCCGGGCAGGTTGCCGGCGAAGGTGATGGTGGCGCCGAACTCGCCGAGCGCGCGGGCCCAGGTGAGGGCCGCGCCCGCGGCGAGGCCGGGCGCGACCATCGGCAGGGTCACGGTGAGGAAGACACGGACCGGGGAGGCGCCGAGCGAGCCGGCGGTCTCCTCGTAGCGGGGGCGCAGCCCGCCGAGCGCGCCCTCCAGGCTGATCACGAGGAACGGCATCGCGACGAACGTGGCCGCCACCACGGCGCCGGAGGTGTGGAAGGGCAGCGTGATCCCGAAGGTGTTCTCCAGCCACGGCCCGATCAGTCCGCGCCGCCCGAAGCCGAGCAGCAGCGCGACACCGCCGACCGTGGGCGGCAGCACCATCGGGAGCAGTACCAGGGAGCGCACCAGCGCTTTGCCGGGGAAGTCGACACGGGCCAGCAGCCAGGCCAGGGGCACGCCGAGAAGGAGGGAGAGGCCGAGCGCCCAGAAGGAGACGACGAGCGAGAGCCGCAGCGCCTCGGTGACCTCGGGGCTCGTCAGGTCGGTGCCGAGTTCGCCCCAGGAGGTGCGGGTCAGCACCCCGAGGAGCGGCATCAGCAGGAACGCGATGGCGAGGAGTGCGGGCAGCGCGAGTGCGACGGGCGGGCGCGGGCGGTGGGAGCGGCCGAGGGTCACGCGAGTCAGGGGCTTCATGGGGTTCCCCGGTGTCCTGATGGCGCGGGGCCCGACCGGCCGCCGCGGATGGGCGGCGAACGAGCGGGCCCCGAAAGGGAGATGGGCGATACCGGCCAGGGGGAGCCGGGCCGGCCGGGCCGGCTACGGCTGCTGGAAGCCGGCGTCGCTGAGGATCTTCTGGGCCTCGGGGGTCGAGAGCCACTTCACGAACGCGGCAGCGGCGTCGGCGTTCTTCGAGGTCTTCAGGGTGGCGGCGGGGTACTGGGCCACGGCGTTCTGCGCGTCCGGGATGTCGACGGTGGCGACCTTGCCCTTGGCGGAGGCGGCGTCGGTCTTGTAGACGATGCCGGCGTCGGCCTCGCCCAGCTCCACCTTGGAAAGCACGGCGCGCACATTGGGCTCCTGCGAGACCGGCTTCACCGTGAGGTGCTGCTTGTCCAGGACCTGCTTGCTGTAGCGGCCGACGGGAACCTCGGGCGCGGCGAGGACGACCTTGAGGTCGTTCTTGGTGAGGTCCTTGAGGGCTTCGACCTTCTTCGGGTTGCCCTTGTCGGTCGCGATGACCAGACGGTTCTTCGCGATGATCGTCGGGTCGTTCACATCGGCCTTGAGGCCGTCCATGGTCTTGGTGTCCGCGGTCACCAGAGCGTCGGCGGGGGCGCCCTGCTTGACCTGCGCGGCGAGCTCCTGCGAACCGGCGAAGGAGAACTTCACCTTCGTGCCCGGGTGCTCCTTCTCGTAGGCGGCACCGGCCGCCTTGAAGACGTCCGTGAGCGACGACGCGGCAAGGACGGTGAGCTGGGCGGCCTTCGGGCTGGCGGCGGCGCTGCCGGACGGCGAGGCGGCCTTGGCGCTCCCGCTGTCCTTGCCGCTGCCGCAGGCAGCGGCAAGCGGGATGAGCAGAGCGGCGGAGACGACGGCCGCGGCGGCGCGGCGGCGCTTGGCGCTGAGAGCCATGACAGACATGGGTGGAGCTCCTTCGGATGCTTGACGAGCCGCGCCGGGAGGTGAGGGCTTCCCCTGGCCGGGCCTCCGGTGCCGGATGCCCTGAGAGGCGGAGGGAAGGGGCGACGCCGCGGGGACGTACGTAAGTGGCCTGTTCTCGACCTAGGTGCGGTCGATGTGCACGCTGGTGGATTTCACGCGTGCGATGGCCTGCATGCCCACCTCAAGGCCCAGCTCTTCGACGGCCTCCCGGGTCAGGAGGGAGACCAGGCGGTGCGGGCCGGCCTGGATCTCGACCTGGGCGGCTACGTCACCGAGCTTGACGGCGGTGACGATGCCGGGGAAGGCGTTGCGGGCGGAGGTGTAGGGAACCTCCTCCTCGCCGTTGGAGGACTGGCCGACCTCGATGGAGAACGCGGCCAGATCCCGCCCGTCGATGAGTCGGCGGCCGCCTTCGTCACGATGGGTCGTGACGCGACCGCCGTCGGCCCAGCGGCGCACGGTGTCGGGACTGACGCCGAGCAGACGCGCTGCCTGGCCGATGGTGTAGGACTGCATGTGCGACAAGATAGGCGTCTTCACGCCGCATATACAAAGGGTCCGTCGGAAAGTACACGGTAGCTGCGAACCCGAATGGATGAAGGTCCAAGACCGCCGAGGACCGCCCCGGGCGCGTTCCCGCAGGCCCGTCGCGCCGCCGCCCGCACGACCCGTACCGCTACCGGCTCCCGGGGATCAGGGCCAGACCAGGCAGTACGGCTGGTGGCCGGCCTCGTGGAGGCGGTGGCTGAAGTCCTGCCACTCGTGCAGGAGTTGATAGACGTTGAACGCGTCGCGCGGGCCGCCCCGGTCGGGCACCGTGGACCAGATGAAGGCGGCGGCTCCCACCGATTCCTCCCCGACGCCGCGCAGCGGGTCGACGACCGTCATGGGGAGCTTGACCACCGCGTAGTCGGGGTGGAGGACAACGAGTTCCAGGGGCGGGACCTTGTGCAGGGGTATGCCCTGGATGCCGGTGAGGACCATGGCGGCCATCGTCTCCGGCTTGATCTTGGTGAACATGCCGCCCATGCCCAGTTCGTCACCGCCGAGTTCCTCGGGGCGCATGGTGACGGGCACCCGGGCGGCCGTCGCGCCGTCGGGCGCGCCAAAGTACTTGTAGGTCACCCCCATCCGGCCACTTCCGTTCCCCGCCCCTGCGGCGTTCCCCGCCTCTGCGGCGCCAGCGACCCGGTCGAGCCGGTCCTGGGCGTCGCGTCGCCGGTGCCGTCCCCGACGGTGGGCGCGCTCGGGACCCCGGTCATCGGTCCCTTCGCCCAGTCCGCCACCGCGATGCATATCCTTCACCCGACTGCTTGTAGCCCGACTGCTTTGTAGACGGCGCGCGCCCCGCCGCGCAACCCGATCATCCGCCGATGCAACTCGATCATCTGCGGATCATCGTGTCACTGACCTCCCCCGCGCGCGTGCGGTGAAACACCAGTCCGCAAGAACGTCCGGGCCTCTGCCACCATGGCGTGTGTGAGCTATCCGTACGAATACGACGCCCCAGTTTCGCAGAACCTCTTCGACCGCGCGTCCGCCGTGACGCCCGGCGGTGTGAACTCCCCAGTCCGTGCCTTCCGGGCCGTGGGCGGTACGCCCCGGTTCATGGTGTCCGGTACGGGGCCCTACCTGACCGACGCCGACGGCCGCGACTACGTCGACCTGGTGTGTTCGTGGGGTCCGATGATCCTCGGGCACGCGCACCCCGAGGTCGTCGCCGCCGTGCAGGAGGCCGTCGCCCGCGGCACTTCCTTCGGTACGCCCGGCGAGGGCGAGGTCGCGCTCGCCGAGGAGATCGTGGCCCGCGTCGAGCCGGTCGAGCAGGTCCGCCTGGTCTCCTCGGGCACCGAGGCGACCATGTCCGCGATCCGCCTGGCCCGCGGCTTCACGGGCCGCGCCAAGGTGATCAAGTTCGCCGGCTGCTACCACGGTCATGTGGACGCGCTGCTCGCGGCCGCCGGTTCCGGGGTCGCCACGTTCGGGCTTCCCGACACCCCGGGCGTGACGGGTGCTCAGGCCGGCGACACGATCGTGCTGCCGTACAACGATCTGGATGCGGTGCACGCGGCGTTCCACGCCAACCCGGGTGAGATCGCCTGTGTGATCACCGAGGCCTCGCCCGGCAACATGGGCGTCGTCCCGCCCGCGGACGGCTTCAACGCCGGCCTCAAGGCGGCCTGCGCCAAGAACGGCGCGCTCTACATCTCCGACGAGGTGATGACCGGCTTCCGTACCTCGAAGGCCGGCTGGTTCGGAGTCGACGGCGTCACGCCCGACCTCATGACGTTCGGCAAGGTCATGGGCGGCGGCTTCCCGGCCGCGGCGTTCGGCGGCCGTGCCGATGTCATGGGCCGCCTCGCCCCCGCGGGCCCCGTCTACCAGGCGGGCACCCTCTCCGGGAACCCGGTCGCCACCGCCGCCGGCCTCGCCCAGCTGCGGCTGCTCGACGACGCGGCGTACGCGAAGGTCGATGCGGTCTCCCGCGAGATCCAGGGGCTCGTCACCGGCGCCCTCAGCAAGGAGGGCGTGGCCCACCGGCTGCAGACGGCGAGCAACATGTTCTCCGTCTTCTTCACGCCGGACGAGGTCCGCGACTACGACGACGCGAAGAAGCAGGAGTCCTTCCGCTTCAACGGGTTCTTTCACTCGATGCTGTCGCAGGGCGTCTACCTGCCGCCCTCCGCGTTCGAGTCCTGGTTCGTATCGACCGCCCACGACGAGCGCGCCATCGAGCGCATCGCGGCCGCGCTGCCCGCCGCCGCCCGCGCCGCAGCGGAGGCCACGGCATGAGCGAGAACAACGAGAACAACGAGAACAACGCGGGCAATGAACTGACCGTCGTGCATCTGATGCGCCACGGCGAGGTGCACAACCCGGACGGCGTGCTCTACGGGCGCCGTGCCGGCTATCACCTCTCCGAGCTCGGCCGCGAGATGGCCGACCGGGTCGCCGAGCACCTGGCCGGCCGTGACATCACCCATGTCGTCGCCTCCCCCCTGGAGCGCGCCCAGGAGACGGCCACCCCGATCGCCAAGGCACACGGCCTGGGCCTCGGCACCGACCCGCGTCTGATCGAGGCGGGCAACGTCTTCGAGGGCAAGACCTTCGGGGTCGGCGACGGCGCCCTGCGCAAGCCCGCCAACTGGAAGCACCTCACCAACCCGTTCCGCCCGTCCTGGGGCGAGCCGTACGTCGAACAGGTCGTACGGATGATGGGCGCGCTCGACGCGGCGCGGGACGCGGCCCGCGGGCACGAGGCGGTGTGCGTCAGCCACCAGCTGCCGATCTGGATCGTGCGCAGCTTCGTCGAGAAGCGGCGCCTGTGGCACGACCCGCGCAAGCGGCAGTGCACGCTGGCCTCGCTGACGAGCTTCACCTATCGGGGCGACCGGATCGTGTCCGTGGGCTACAGCGAGCCCGCGCGCGATCTCGTACCGGCGCATCTGCTGGCCGGCGCGAAGCCGGTCAAGGGCAAGTCGAAGGGCTTCGGCGCCTGACGCCCAGGGGCCGGTAGGCGAAGGGCCGGTCCCTGACGCTCCCTTCGGCGTCCGCCGGCGTCCACCGGCGTCCACGGGCGTCCGCCGACGTCCGCGGCCGGCCGGATCACCCCGGCCGGCCCGGCCGCTGCCGGTCGCGAAGGGGCGCGGCCCACGGAAACGACCCTGAGCCGCTCCGGTCGCGAAGGGGGCGCGGCTCCCGCGCGGCCCCGGAGCCGCGCCGCCCGGCCCCCGTGTTACGACCCCGGAGCCGCCCCGCCCGGCCCGGTGTTCACGCGATCCCCACCCCCCGGCCCCTCGACCCGCACTCCTCATCTCGTACGGTTTACGAAGATTTGTGCGAGCTGTGGGGAACCACCCCGGTTTCACCTGGCATCTCACACAGCACTCAACTGCGGTGACGCGCTTGGGTTCGAGGACGACGAGACGACGGTGCGACGCGATGGGAACGGACGGGCGTATGCGGGAGAACGGACGGAACTTCAGCCGAAGGGGCATGCTGGGCCTTGGACTGGGCGCCGCCACGGCGGCCGGCCTCGCCGGATGCGGCACGTCGGGCGGCAGCGGCTCGGACGGCGACAGCGGCAAGGGTGACAAGGGCGGTAAGAGCGGCGACGCGGCCGCCAAGAAGGCCGACGCCAAACTGATAGGCGACGGTTCCACCGCCGACACCGGCAAGCAGCCGCACCAGCCCGACAAGCCCGTTCCGCTCCAGCCCGGCGAGACCCCGCCGCAGTTCGTGATCTTCTCCTGGGACGGCGCGGGCGAGGTCGGCAACGGGCTCTTCCCGCGCTTCCTCCAGCTCGCCAAGGACCACGGCGCGGGCATGACGTTCTTCCTCTCCGGCCTGTATCTGCTGCCCGAGGCCAAGAAGCGGCTCTACCGTCCGCCGAACAACGCCGTGGGCGCCTCCGACATCGGCTACCTCAACGACGACCACATCCGGCAGACGCTGAAGTACGTCCGCCAGGCCTGGACCGACGGCCATGAGATAGGCACCCACTTCAACGGCCACTTCTGCACCGGGCGCGGCACCGTCGAGCACTGGACCCCCGCCCAGTGGCAGAGCGAGATAGACCAGGCGATCGACTTCGTCACCAAGTGGAAGACCAACACCGGCTGGACGGACGAGGACCCGCTCCCGTTCGACTACAAGCGTGAGCTCGCCGGCGGCCGCACCCCCTGTCTGCTCGGCCAGGACAATCTGCTGCCCACCGCGCAGAAGCTGGGCTGGCGCTACGACGCCTCCTCGCCGGGCGGCACCCAGGTCTGGCCGGTCAAGCGGCACGGCCTGTGGGACCTGCCGCTGCAGCAAATACCCTTCCCCGGCCACAAGTTCCAGGTCCTGTCGATGGACTACAACATCCTCGCCAACCAGTCGAAGAATTCGACCAAGGCGCCGCCGGCCAACTACCCGGGCTGGCGCAAGCAGGCCACCGAGGCCTATCTCGCCGGATTCAAGCGCGCCTATGAATCCAATCGTGCGCCGTTCTACATCGGTAACCACTTCGAGCAGTGGAACGGTGGCATCTACATGGACGCCGTGGAAGAGGCGTTCAAGGGCATCGTGGCGCAGCGCGACGCGAAGAAGGATGTGAGGCTCGTCTCCTTCAAGCAGTACTGCGACTGGCTCGACGTACAGGACCCGAAGGTGCTCGCCAAGCTCCGCACGCTGGGCGTGGGTCAGGCTCCCGCCGGCGGCTGGAACACGTTCATGAAGTCCGTTTAGGCCTTCCTGACAAGGGGCTTTACGGGCATGCAGGGGGGCGCGCAAGATCCCCGAATCCGCCATGCGAAACTTTTCACATGTCCGTGAGTCCTGCTTTCCGACGCCGTCGCACTCTGACGCTGGCCGCGGCTGCCGCGGCCGCCGGCGCGCTGACCCTGACGGCCTGCGGTTCCGGTGGTACGTCCGGTGGTTCCGGTGACACGAAGTTCGTCACCGGCACCGGCGGCATCGCCACCGTGGCCAAGGGGGACCGCAAGGAAGCCCCTGAGCTGTCCGGCGCCACCGTCGACGGCAAGCAGCTCGACGTCGCCTCGCTCAAGGGCAAGATCGTCGTGCTGAACGTGTGGGGTTCCTGGTGTGCCCCGTGCCGGGCCGAGGCGCCGTATCTGGCCAAGGTCTCCAAGGAGACGAAGGCCAAGGGCGTCGAGTTCGTCGGGATCAATACCCGTGACACGGATAAGGGACCGGCCCAGAAGTTCGAGACCGAATTCGGCGTCGACTATCCGAGCCTGTACGACCCGATCGGCAAGCTCATTCTGCGTTTCCCGAAGGGCAGTCTGAATCCGCAGGCCATTCCGTCGACGATCGTTCTCGACCGGAACGGAAAGATCGCCGCGCGGGCCCTCATGGCGCTCGACGACGCCAAACTGCACCAGATGATCGACCCGCTGATCGCGGAGAAGTGATCGCGTGATGGCACTGGCCGCCGTCGGCTCGATGAACGAGACGGTCTTCAGCGGGGCCCTTCTGGTGGCCCTGCCCGTCGCCGTACTCGGCGGCCTCGTCTCCTTCTTCTCGCCCTGCGTACTGCCCCTGGTCCCCGGCTACCTGTCGTACGTCACCGGAGTCACCGGCACCGACCTGGCCGAGGCGCGGCGCGGTCGGATGGTCGCCGGCGCCAGTCTCTTCGTCCTCGGCTTCACCGCCGTGTTCGTCTCCGGCGGCGCCCTGTTCGGCTACTTCGGCAAGAACCTCCAGGACTACGGCTCCACGCTCTCCAAGATCCTCGGCGTCCTCATGATCCTCATGGGGGTCTTCTTCATGGGGCTCATGCCGTGGATGACCCAGCGCGAATTCCGCGTCCACAAGCGACCGGTGGCCGGTCTTGCCGGAGCGCCGCTGCTCGGCGCGCTCTTCGGCATCGGCTGGACACCGTGCCTCGGGCCCACCCTCACCTCGGTCAACGCGCTCGCGATGGACCAGGCGAGCGCCGGCCGCGGGGCGATACTGACGGTCGCGTACTGTCTCGGCCTCGGCCTTCCGTTCGTGCTCGCGGCGGTCGCCTTCCGCAAGGCGCTCGGCGCGTTCGGCTGGGTCAAGAAGCACTACGTATGGGTGATGCGGATCGGCGGCGGCATGATGATCCTGACCGGCGTGCTGCTGTTGACCGGTGCTTGGGCGGAGCTCGTCCAGCAGGTACAGAGCTGGTCCCAAGGCTTTCAGGTGGGTGTCTGACGCATGACCAAGACCGAATCGACTCCGGAGCCCGACCTCGGCGAGGCCGGGGCACAGCTCTCCACCGCGCCCACCGAGGAACGGTCCAACGGCCCCGTCGGCATCGGCGTGCTCGGCTGGTTCCGCTGGTTCTGGCGGCAGCTGACCTCGATGCGGGTCGCCCTGATCCTGCTCTTCCTGCTGTCGCTCGGTGCGATCCCCGGCTCGCTGATCCCGCAGACCAGCGTCGACGAGATGAAGGTCGCCGACTTCCAGAAGCGGCACGACACCCTCACGCCGATCTACGAGAAGCTCGGCCTGTTCCACGTCTACAGCTCGGTGTGGTTCTCCGCGATCTACATCCTGCTGTTCGTCTCGCTCATCGGCTGCATCGTGCCGCGCACCTGGCAGTTCGTCGGCCAGCTGCGCGGGCGGCCGCCGGCCGCGCCGGGCCGGCTGACCCGGCTGCCCGCGTACACGACGTGGCGCACCGACGCCGAGCCCGAGCAGGTCCGCGAGGCCGCGCTCGCCCTGCTCAAGAAGCGCCGCTTCCGCTCCCGGATCAGCGGGGACGCCGTCGCCGCCGAGAAGGGCTATCTGCGGGAGGCCGGCAACCTGATCTTCCATGTCTCGCTGATCGTCATCCTCGTCGCGTTCGCCACCGGCCAGCTCTTCAAGTCCGAGGGCGGCAAGCTGATCGTCCAGGGCGACGGGTTCTCCAACACCCTCACCCAGTACGACGACTTCCGGTCGGGCTCGCTCTTCAACACCGAGGACCTGGCCCCGTTCAGCTTCACCCTGGACCGCTTCGACGCGTCGTACGAGCGCAGCGGGCCCGAGCTGGGCACGGCCCGCGAGTTCAAGGCGCACCTCACCTACTCCGAGGGCGCCGAGGGCAAGGACCAGCAGAAGACCGTCGAGGTCAACAAGCCGCTCGTCGTCGACGGCTCGAAGGTCTACCTGCTCTCGCACGGTTACGCCCCCTCGGTCACCGTCAAGGACGGCAAGGGCAACGTCGTCTTCCACGGCGCGACGCCGCTGCTGCCGATGGACAACAACCTGACCTCCAGCGGCGCCATCAAGGTGCTCGACGGCTACCGCGACGCCCAGGGCAACAAGGACCAGCTCGGCTTCGCCGCGTTCTTCGTGCCGACCTTCGGCGGCAAGGGCACCGGCGCGACCCAGATGTTCTCCAAGTTCCCCGCGCCCGACTTCCCAGTGCTCAACATCGGCGCCTACCACGGCGACCTCGGCGTCAACTCGGGCCTGCCGCAGAACGTGTACCAGCTGGACACCAGCAGCCACTCGATCAAGCCCTTCAAGGACGACCAGGGCAAGATCCTCAAGAAGCTGCTGCTGCCGGGCGAAAGCCTCCAACTTCCCAACGGCGCCGGGTCGATCACCTTCGACAAGGGCCCCATCAAGCAGTGGGCGAGTTTCCAGATCTCCCACCAGCCCGGCAACGGTCTCGCCCTCGCCGGCGCGATCGGTGCCATCGCGGGACTCGCCGGTTCGCTGTTCATCCAGCGCCGCCGGATCTGGGTCCGGGCCGTCAGGGGCGACGACGGCATGACCGTCGTCGAGATGGCCGGGCTCGGCCGCAGCGAGTCCGCGAAGCTTCCCGAGGAGCTGGCCGATCTCGCGGTCACGCTCATCCCGCAGGCGCCGACCGCGCCGGAACCAGAACCCGAACCCGCAGGTGTTCCTGCCGAAGGGGCTGAGAAGTGAATCTCGCCGCCACCACCAATGAGAGCCTGGCGCACACCAGTAACTACCTGATCTATTCGGCGATGGCCGTGTATCTGCTGGCCTTCTTCGCCAACATGGCCGAGTGGCTCTTCGGCAGCCGCAGCAAGGTCGCCCGTACGGCGGCCGCGCTGACCGGCGCCGGTCAGCAGGCCGCGGACGCGGGCACCGTCAAGGTCGAGGTCGCCACCAAGAACGGCGGCACCGCGGTCCTGGAACGCCCCAAGGTCGTGACCCGCTCGGCCGCCGGAACGCGTGACGTACCCGACGGCCCCGGCGCCTCGGGCGGTGACGCGAAGGGCGACCTCTACGGCCGCATCGCCGTCTCCCTCACCGTGCTCGCCTTCCTCATCGAGTTCTGCGGTGTGCTCACCCGCGCGCTGTCCGTGCAGCGGGCGCCGTGGGGCAACATGTACGAGTTCAACCTGACCTTCTCCACGGTTGCGGTCGGCGTGTACCTGACGCTGCTCGCCCTGAAGAAGAACGTCGGCTGGCTCGGCCTGCCCCTGGTCACGACGGTCCTGCTCGACCTGGGTCTCGCCGTCACCGTCCTCTACACCGCGAGCGACCAGCTGGTCCCGGCGCTCCACTCGTACTGGCTGTGGATCCACGTCTCCACCGCGATCTTCTGCGGCGCGGTGTTCTACGTGGGCGCGGTCGCCACGATCCTGTACCTCTTCCGCGACCGGTACGAGTCGAAGCTCGCGGAGGGCGGCACGCCGGGCACGTTCGCGACCTCCGTCATGGAGCGGCTGCCGGCCGCGTCCTCGCTCGACAAGTTCGCGTACCGGGTGAACGCGGCGGTCTTCCCGCTGTGGACGTTCACGATCATCGCGGGCGCGATCTGGGCGGGGGACGCGTGGGGCCGCTACTGGGGCTGGGACCCGAAGGAGACGTGGTCCTTCATCACGTGGGTGGCGTACGCCTGTTACCTGCACGCGCGGGCCACGGCCGGGTGGAAGGGGCGCAGGGCGGCGACGCTGGCGTTGATCGCGTTCGGGTGCTGGCTGTTCAACTACTACGGCGTGAACATCTTCGTCAACGGCAAGCACTCCTACGCGGGCGTCTGACCCCGGGCCCCGGCTCCAGCGCCGGGTGCCCTACGGGGTGCGACCGCTCGGTGCCGGGTTCCCTACGGGGTGCGAGTGGTCGGCACCCGGGTGCCCTATGGGCGCGACCGCTCGGCGCCGGGTGCCCTATTGGGGGCGCGGGGAACTGCGCGGGTGCCCCAGCACGGTGTGCAGACGAAAGCCGGGGTTGCTGGGGCTCTGCCCCAGGCCCCGGGGGGTTGCCCCACTCCGCCCCTTCCCGAAACCCTCCGGGGGTTATGAACGGGCTGAGGTCCAAACCCCTGGGGCTCCGCCCCAGACCCCGTTCGCGCCTGAAGGGCGCTCGTCCTCAAACGCCGGACGGGCTGGGTGTGCCGGGGTGGGCGGCGACGAGTGGGCGGACGGGCTGGGTGTGCCGGGGTGTGCCGGGGTGGGCGGCGACGAGTGGGCGGACGGGGTGGGTGTGCCGGGGTGGGCGGCGACGAGTGGGCGGACGGGGTGGGCATGACCGTGGAGCCGCGAGTAGCCGGTGGCGCGGGAACAGGGCCTCAGGCCGGCTTGAAGCTGCGTAGCCGCAGGGAGTTGCCGACCACGAAGACCGACGAGAACGCCATCGCCGCCCCCGCGATCATCGGGTTGAGCAGACCGGCCGCGGCCAGCGGCAGGGCGGCCACGTTGTAGGCGAAGGCCCAGAACAGGTTGGACTTGATCGTGCGGAGCGTCTTGCGGGAGAGCCGGATCGCGTCGGCCGCCGCCCGCAGGTCGCCGCGGACCAGGGTCAGATCGCCGGCCTCGATGGCGGCGTCCGTGCCCGTGCCCATCGCGAGGCCGAGGTCGGCCTGGGCGAGGGCGGCCGCGTCGTTGACGCCGTCGCCGACCATGGCCACCGAACGACCCTCCGCCTGAAGGGACTTGACGACGTCGACCTTGTCCTGCGGCATGACCTCCGCATACACCGTCTCGATGCCGACCTCGGCCGCCACCGCCTCCGCCACGGCCCGGTTGTCACCGGTCAGCAGGATCGGCGTGAGGCCGAGCGTGCGCAGCCGCTCGATGGCCTCGGGGCTGGTCTCCTTGATCGCGTCGGCGACTTCGAGGACCGCGCGGGCCTCACCGTCCCAGGCGACCGCGATCGCGGTGCGCCCCGCCGCCTCGGCCTCCTCCTTCGCCCGCTTCAGCGCGGGGGTGAGGTCGATGGACCATTCCGTCAGCAGCTTTTCGCGGCCCACCAGGACCGCATGACCGTCCACGACGCCCTGGACGCCGAGGCCCGCGAGGGTGGCGAAGTCCTCGGGGGTGGGCAGGGTGCCGACCTCGGCGGCGGCGCCGTCGGCGACGGCCCGGGCGATGGGGTGTTCGGAGGAGTGCTCCAACGCGCCTGCCAGGCGCATGACTTCGGCCTCGGAGGTGGTGTCCGCGACGTGCACCGCGAGCAAGGTCATGCGGCCGGTGGTCACCGTGCCGGTCTTGTCCAGGACGATCGTGTCGACCTTGCGGGTCGTCTCCAGGACCTCCGGTCCCTTGATCAGGATGCCGAGCTGGGCGCCGCGTCCGGTGCCGACCATGAGGGCGGTCGGGGTGGCCAGGCCCAGGGCGCAGGGGCAGGCGATGATCAGTACGGCGACGGCGGCCGTGAACGCGGCGGTCAGGCCGGAGCCGGTGGCGAGCCAGACGCCGAGGGTCGCGAGGGCGAGGCCCATGACGACGGGTACGAACACGGCGGAGATGCGGTCGGCGAGCCGCTGGGCCGCGGCCTTGCCGTTCTGGGCGTCCTCGACGAGCTTGGCCATCCGGGCGAGCTGGGTGTCCGCGCCGACCCGGGAGGCCTCGACGACGAGCCGGCCGCCCGCGTTGAGGGTGGCGCCGGTGACGGTGTCCCCGACGGCGACCTCCACGGGCACGGACTCGCCCGTGAGCATCGAGGCGTCGACGGCGGACGAGCCCGCGACGACCGTGCCGTCGGTGGCGATCTTCTCGCCGGGCCGTACGAGGAAGCGGTCGCCCACCTTCAACTGGTCGGTGGGGACGGTGCGTTGGGTGCCATCGTCGTCGAGGACCGTGACGTCCTTGGCGCCGAGTTCGAGCAGCGCCCTCAGGGCGGCGCCCGCCTTGCGCTTGGAGCGGGCCTCGAAGTAGCGGCCGGCCAGGATGAACGCGGTGACTCCCGCGGCGGCCTCCAGATAGATGTTGCCCGCGCCGTCCGAGCGGCCGATGGTCAGCTCGAAGGGGTGGGTCATGCCGATCATCCCGGCGGTACCGAAGACCAGGGCCCACACGGACCACAGGAACGCGGCCGACGTGCCGACCGAGATCAGCGTGTCCATCGTCGCGGCGCCATGCCGGGCGTTGGTCCAGGCGGCCCGGTGGAAGGGCCACGCGGCGTAGGTGACGACCGGCACGGTCAGGGCCAGCGAGAGCCACTGCCAGTACGCGAACTGGAACGCCGGCGTCATCGACATCGCGATCACCGGGACGGCGAGGGCGACCGCGGTCAGCAGACGGCGGCGCAGCGGGCGCAGCTCGTCGCGCCCCTCGGTCGTCTCCGCGTCGCCGTCCGCCGCGTC
This sequence comes from Streptomyces sp. NPDC048361, assembly GCF_040651795.1. Taxonomy (NCBI): domain Bacteria; kingdom Bacillati; phylum Actinomycetota; class Actinomycetes; order Kitasatosporales; family Streptomycetaceae; genus Streptomyces; species Streptomyces sp. NPDC048361. The sequence goes on along the minus strand of NZ_JBEZKW010000064.1, from coordinate 1,396 downwards.
CGGCGCGGGCCGTACGGGGGCGGGCTCCTCGGCGGTGTAGCCGGTGGCCTCGACGGTGGCGATGAGCTGGGCGACGGAGACGCCCTCGGCGAAGGTGACCTTCGCCTTCTCGGTGGCGTAGTTGACGGTGGCCTCGACCCCGTCCATGCGGTTCAGCTTCTTCTCGATCCGGGCCGCGCAGGACGCGCAGGTCATGCCGCCGATGGCCAGTTCTACGGCCACGGCTGCGGCGGGGGCCGCTCCGGGTGCTGCGGCCTGGCCGGTGCCTTGGGCGCTGGTGCCTGTGGTGGTCATGGGGTGCGGACTCCTTGGGCGGAGGGCGGGGCGGGCTGTGCCGGGTTGTGCGGCCGCTGAGGCCTCAGTATACCCCTTAGGGGTATGCCTTGCTGTGCGGTCAGGTATACCCCCCGGGTGTATTCCGCGCAAGGGGGTGGAGGGCGGCCGGGCCCGGAGTGTGGCCGCCGCCGCGTGTTTGACGTTCGCGCGGGTCGGGCATCTCGCGGCGTAGGCTGGTCAATGGACTAGACCTATTGGGGCCGAGCCGGGCCCGGGTTACGGAGGAATGGGGCCAGATGAGCAACCGCGCACTGCTTGAAGTGATCGCGCTCGACGCGCAGGACGCCATCGCGGCCCAGGCCGGCGGGGCGGACCGCCTGGAGCTGGTCACCGACATGGCGGCGGACGGGCTGACCCCGCCCCTCAAGACCTTCGCGGAGATCCGCGCGGCCGTGGACATCCCGCTGCGGGTCATGCTGCGCGCGGCGGACGGGTTCGCGGCGGGGGACGTCGACGCGCTCGTACGCGATGCGGAGGCGCTGCGCGGCGAGGGCGCGGACGAGTTCGTGCTCGGCTTCCTCGACGAGACCGGGGGGCCCGACATGGTGGCTGTACGCGCCCTCGCCTCCGCCCTTGCCGGGTGCCGCTGGACCTTCCACCGGGCCATCGACCGCGCCGCCTCCCGCGACGCCCTGCGCAAGGAGCTCTCCGGGCTGCCCGGGCTCGACACGTACCTCACGGCGGGGTCGGCCCTGGGGGTCGAGGACGGGCTGCCCGTGCTGCTCGCCGAGGCGGGGCGGGGGGACGAGCCGGGGTACGAGCCGCGGATCCTCGTCGGCGGCGGGCTCTCGCTGGCTCACCTGCCGGTGCTGCGCGGCGCGGGGATCGACGCGGTGCACATCGGCGGGGCGGCTCGGCCCGGGGGGTGGAGCGAGCCCGTTTCGGCGGCCGCGGTTGCCGAGTGGCGGGCCGTGCTCGACGCGTAGCGGGGTTGGGGGGTCTGCCCACCCTCCCAACCGTGCGGCTACTTGAGGGTGCGGCTCCGGGGGGGGGGGGGCCCCCCCCCCCCCCCCCCCGCCACCCCCGCCGCGCCCACCAACCCCCCCCCCCAACGGGCCCC